>CAZVFF010000215.1:0-4549 GCA_964626395.1 uncultured Iamiaceae bacterium
GAGACCGGAGAACATGCTCGATCAGCTGATCACCGGCGGCACGATCATCGACGGCACCGGAGCGCCCGGTTTCGTCGGAGACCTCGGCATCCGCGACGGCCGCATCGTCGCCATGGGACCCGTCGGCAGCATCGGTGAGGACGCTCGCGAGACCTTCGACGCCACGGGGCGGTACGTGTGCCCGGGGTTCATCGACCCGCACACCCACTACGACGCGCAGCTGCACTGGGACCCCTTCGCCACGCCGTCCAACGTGCACGGGGTGACCTCGATGATGGCCGGCAACTGCGGATTCAGCCTCGCGCCGGTCCACGCGAAGGACGCCGACTACCTGCGCCGCATGATGGCCAAGGTCGAGGGCATGGCGCTCGCCGCGCTGGAGAACGGTGTCACCTGGGACTGGGAGACCTTCGCCGAATACCTGGACCGCCTGGACGGCAAACTGGCGATCAACACCGGGTTCATGGCCGGGCACTGCGCGATCCGCAAGTACGTGATGGGCGACGACGCCACCAGGGGTGAGGCCACCCCCGAACAGATCGAGGCGATGGTCGACGAGTTGCGCAAGGCGATCGAAGCCGGCGCGATGGGCTTCTCCACCACGCTGTCGTCCACCCATTCCGACGGCAACGGCGACCCGGTCGCGTCCCGCCACGCCGGCATCGACGAACTCGTCGCGTTGTCGGCGGAGACCGGCCGACACCCGGGCACGAGCCTGGAGGGCGCGTTCACCGGTGGGCTCGACCAGTTCACCGACGACGAGATCGACATCATCGCCAAGATGTCGTCGGCGGCCAAGCGCCCGTTGAACTGGAACGTGTTGACCGTCGATTCGTCGGTGCCCCAGCGCATCCCCCGTCAGCTCGGCGCCGCGGACGTGGTCGAGGCCGCCGGCGGCAAGGTCGTCGCGTTGACCATGCCGGTGCTGGTGCCCATGAACATGAACTTCGCCACGTTCTGTTCGTTCAACCTGATGCCCGGCTGGGGTGACATCCTGAGCCTGCCGATCCCCGAACGGATCGAGAAGCTGCAGGACCCCGAGGTACGCCGCGGCATGGTCGAACGCTCCCAATCCGCCGAGGCCGGGGTGTTCCGTCGCCTCGCCGACTGGGACAACTACTTCATCGGCGACACCTACTCCGAGGCCAACGAGGGCCTCACCGGCCGCAAGGCGTCCGACCTGGCCGCCGAATGGGGCACCGACTCGTTCTCGGCGCTGGTCCGCGTCGCGATCAACGACGACCTGCGCACGATCCTGTGGCCCGGGTCGCCCGACAACGACCCCGAGTCCTGGCGGATGCGCGCCGAGGTGTGGGACGACCCCCGCGCCATGATCGGCGGCTCGGACGCCGGAGCGCACCTGGACCGCATGAGCGGCGCCCCGTACCCGACCCGGTTCCTCGGTGACATGATCCGTGGCCGCAAGCTCGTCAGCGTGGAGCGTGCCGTGCAGCTCATGACCGAGGACCCCGCGAAGTTGTTCGGGTTCACCGACCGCGGTCGTCTCGCCGAGGGCTACCACGCCGATGTGGTCGTGTTCGATCCCGAAACCATCGGTGCGGATCGCGCCGCGCTGGTCCACGACCTGCCCGGGGACTCGCCGCGACTGTTCGCCGGTGCCCAGGGCGTCACCCGGGTCTACGTCAACGGCGTGGTCACCGTCGAGGACTCGACGGCCACGGGCGCGACCCCGGGCAAGATCCTGCGCAGCGGAGTCGATTCGGCCGGCACCGAGGTCGGCGCGGCCTGAATCCGACCCGGGTCGCGCACGGCCGGCGTGCGAGGATGTGTCTGCGATGAACGGGCCCGACGACACGACCTGCCGATCCGGGAAGCGGCGCTCCGGACCGTGATCGCCGACTTCCGGGGTCCCTTCGCCGACGGACCGCCCGTCGGCGCGTTGCGGATCGAGCAACCGGCACTGGACCGGTTCGGTCTCGCCGAGTTCCTCCGTGCCGTCGCGATCCTGGGGGTGCTGGTCGCCACGGTCGTGGCGTCACTGGGCCGCTGGGTGTTCCGGCGTCGGGGCCGTACCTGGCGGGTCGCAGCGGCGCACGGTCTGGTCGACGGTTTCGAGAAGCTCGGCCCCACGTTCGTCAAACTCGGCCAACTGGTCGCGTCGTCCCCGGGCCTGGTGCCCGTCGAGGTGTCCGACGCCGCGTTGCGGATGCTCGACGACGTGCGTCCGGTACCGGTCGCCGAGATCGAAGCGGTGATCATCGCGGAACTCGGTCACCACCCGGGGGCGCTGTTCGCCTCGTTCGACCCGGTGCCGTTGTCGGCCGCGTCGATCGCGCAGGTCCACGCGGTCGTGCTGCCCGACGGGCGTGAAGCGGTGCTGAAGATCCAACGTCCCGGTATCGCCACGGCGATGTTCCGGGACCTGCGGATCCAGTACTGGTTCGTCACCCGCGTGCTGGCGCGTCGCCGGACCCGGGACCGGATCGGACTGGACGGGATGATCCGGGATGCCTGGGCGATCGCCGGTCAGGAGCTGAACTCGGCGCTCGAAGCCGACCGACAGGATCGTTTCCGGGACCGCATCGGTGCGTTCGGTGACAACACCGCCATCACCGCACCCGAGGTGTACTGGAACTGGTGTGCGCCGCACATCATCTGCATGGAACGGATGCACGGGTTGCCGATGGACCATTTCGACGAACTCACCGTCCGGGGGATCGACGCCGAGTTGCTGCTGCGACGCGGGATCAAGGTCTGGGTCGAGGCCGCGTTGGTGCACGGGCCGTTCCACGGCGACGTGCACGCCGGCAACCTGTGGGCGCTCGATGACGGACGTGCCGCGTACCTGGATTTCGGGATCATGGGGGAGTTGACCTCCGAGTGGCGCCGCACCCAGGCCGACATCATGTTCACCTCGATGATCGACCGCGACTACCGCCGGGTGGTCGAGGCCTACCAGCGGGTCGGGGTGATGCCGGGTGACGTGGACCCCGAGGTCGCCGGCCCGGCCCTGGCGTCGGTGCTCGAACCGATCCTGTCCCAACCGGTCGGCACCGTCAGCCTGGGCGAGACATTGCAGGCGAACGTCCAGATGGCCGAGACCTTCGGTGCCCGGGTGCCCCGCGAGTTGTCGTTGGTGGCGAAGCAGTTGTTGTACTTCGAACGGTACGCGAAAGCGCTCGCCCCGGGCTACGTGCTGGCCCGGGACCTGTACCTGCTGAAGAACGTCTTCCCCGATGAGGTCTGCAAAGCCGTGGCCGAACGGGGCATCACCCTGCCGGACTGAACGGTCCCGGACCGATCGGAGGTCGGTACTACGGTCGGGGAGGTGACCGAACTGGAGCCGGAACGGGTCAACAGCGTGGCCTGGATGATCCCCAACGCCCTGACCCTCATCGGGTCCCGTGCGGGCGACGAACGCAACGCGATGAGCGCCAGCTGGGTCACCCAGGTCGCGATGGACCCGGTGCTGATCGCGGTGAGCGTCCAGTGGGACGCGGTCACCGCGCGGCTGATCCGCGACGGCGGGTCGTTCACGGTGAATCTGTGGGATGCCGCCGACGCCCGCACCATGGCGAAGTTCGCGAAACCCGCACGGGACGACGGCGCGACGTTGAACGACCGTGCGGTGTCCGACGCACCCAGTGGCGCACCGGTGTTCGACGAGGCCGTCGCCTGGATGGATTGCGAGGTCCGCCACACCCACGACCTGGGCAGCCACATCCTGTTCATCGGGGAACTCACCGCGCTGGGTCGACGGGACCCCGATGCCGAGGTCGCGTCGATGGCCCACACCCGCATGAAGTACGGCGGTGTCCCCCGCAAGGGGATGACCCCCAGGACCTGATTCCGCTTCGCGTCCGATGTGTGCTTGCTGAATCAAGCGCGTTCGGCGTGTACAGGACTCGAAGATGTGACGAAGTTCGGGACGGGGCCGGGGTGCTTGCGGAATCAAGCGCGTTCGGTGGGTGTGGGACTCGAAGATGTGACGAAGTTCGGGAAAGGGGGGCGGAGGAGCGGGGCGGTGGGGACGGCGGTGGACGGGTCCTAGCATTGGGAGCGCGGGTCGCGTCGGTGTGACCCGACCAGAACAAGGGGACGACGATGGCCGCACGGTACGACTTCGCACAGCTCTACATCGACGGGGCCTGGGTGGACCCCGACGGGTCCGGGACCATCGAGGTGGTCGACGCCACCACCGAAGCGGTGATGGGCACGATCCCCGAAGGCACCACCGTCGACGCCGACCGGGCGGTCCTCGCGGCCCGTGCCGCGTTCGACGACTGGGCGGTGACCCCACCGAAGGACCGGGCCGACTTCGTGGCCCGCATGGGCGCGCAGATCGGGGAACGCGCCGGCGACATCGCGGACGCGGTCACCCGCGAGGTCGGCATGCCCCGCAAGTTGTCCGAAATCATCCAGGCCGGGCTGCCCCAGGCCACCTCTGCCGGGATCGCCGGGCTCGCCGCCGACTTCCCGTGGGAGGAACGGATCGGCAACTCGCTGGTCATCCGTGAACCGGTCGGTGTCGTCGCCGCGATCACCCCGTGGAACTATCCGCTGCACCAGATCGTGATCAAGGTCGCCG
>CAZVFF010000216.1:0-4533 GCA_964626395.1 uncultured Iamiaceae bacterium
TGACCGCATGCGTCGACGAGCACGACGAGGCGCTCACGATCGCACGACGTGCGCGTACCGAACACGCGCCCGGACACCGGTGGTCCTCCCAGGCGGTGTTGACGCGCACCCGGGCCCAGCTCGACCCGATCAGGGCGATGTTCACCCGGGCCGGAATCCCGGCGACCGACGAGGCCCGGGACCACGGGCCCGACGCCGTGCGTCTGGTCACGTTCCATGCCGCGAAGGGTCTCGAATGGCCGGTCGTGCACGTCGCCGGCGTGGAGGAGGGCTACCTGCCCGATTTCCATGCCGAGGATGCGACGGCCATCGCCGAGGAACGACGCCTGCTGTACGTCGCGGCCAGCCGCGCGACCCGCCGACTGCATCTGACCTGGGCACGGCAGCGAACCTTCGGGGAACGGACGGTGGAACGTTCACCGTCCCGTTGGTTGCCGCCGGCCCCCGCCGGCGACGAACCCCGGACCCGTCGGACCGCTCCCCCACCCGTCGCCGCCGGGATCGATCCGGGTCACGCCGATCACGACGCAGCAGCCCGCGCACGCCTGACCGCGTGGCGTGCCGCGGCGGCCCGGGCGGCGTCGGTACCCGACTCGGTGGTGCTGGAGGACTCGGTACTCGACGCGCTCGTCCGGACCGCACCCGGTGACATCGACGAGCTCCGTCGTGTCCCCGGGCTCGGAGCCATCAAAGCCGAACGGTACGCTACCGTCCTGCTGGACGTACTCCATCCCGGGAGGAATCCATGAAGTCGACCGACACCCAACACATCGACGCGCCGGCCGAGGCCGCGACGAAGGTGCTGGCCGATCCCCGCTTCTACCTGAGCCGGGATTCCAGCGAGGCGATCTCGGCGGTGGAACTGGTCGACCACACCACCGACGGAGCCCGCGCCGAGCTCCGGATCCGGTTCGCGTTCACCGGCGACCTGAATGCTGCGGCGCGTGCGATCCTCAACCCGGACAAACTCACCTGGGTCCAGGTCACCACGCACGACCTGTCGACCGGCCGGGTGGCCTTCGAGATCCTCCCGGACAACTATCCGGACCGGTTGCGTTGCCGGGGCCGGTACACGGTGGCCCCGGACGGTGACACCGCGTCCGTACGGACCGTGGCGACCGAACTGCACGTGAAAGCCCCGCTCGTGGCGGTGCAGGTGGAACGGGTCATCCTCGACGGTTTCCGGCGCGAGCTGGAATCCCAGGCGGTCGCCGTCCCCGACTACGTCCCCTGACCGGCCCTCGCCCCGCCCTCTTCAGACACGCTCGGTGGTGTCGCCGTTCGTCTGCTTGGCGGCGGCACGGGGCACCTTGGGGGTCTCCGCGGTGGACTCGGTGTCGGGCACGGCGACGATCACGACGGTCGCATCGCAACGGCTGAGCAGCTCCTCGATCGTGTGACCGAGGAACACCCGCTCGTCGAGCCGCCGCGGGCTCGTACCCACCACGACGAGGTCGGCATCCTCCTGTTCGACCAGTCGGAGCAGCTCGTCGACGACCGACACGCCGTGGCGCAGGATCGTCCGCGACGACGCCCCCAGGTCGTTCACGTAACTCTGAGCGGATGCGAGCATCGAGATCGCCGGCCGATCGGCGTCGCCCCCATCGGCCCGGCTCACGACGTGACTGAGCAGCAGTTCGGTCCCGATACCCGCCCCGATGTTACCCGCGACCTCCTGGGCGGCCCGGGAGGATCGGGATCCGGACACCGGGACGACACATCGGGCGAAGAAGCTCGGCAGACGCGTCATCTGGTGGCGGGCTCGGCGCACCACGACCAACGGGATCGGCGACCGGGCCAGCACGTCATCGGCCACCGTGGACAGCAACTTCCCCGGTTTCGGGGTGTCCATGACACCCAGGCCGATCGCGCCGAAACCCAGTTTCGCCTCATCGAGGATGGCGGCGACGGCGTCCCCGTCGGCGACGTGGCGCACCTCGTGGTCGCGTCCGTCGAAGGTGTTCAACACCGGCTCCATGTCGGCGGTGTCCTTGCCCACCGACAGCACGGTCACCGGCGCTTCGCGAGGCCAGGCCAGGTGCAGCACCTGGGCGGCCACGATCGAGTTCGGCAGACCACGGCTGGGCAGCAGCAGCCGACGGTTCTTCACCACGAGGTTCGTGGAGAGCTTCTCCTCCTGGTCCAGACGGGCCTTCTCCTCGTCGGTGCCGGTGAAGCCGCGGAGTATCACCCGCAACGTCGGCGGTGCAGCCATCGAGGTGACCATCGCCATCAACACGATGATCGTGTAGGACGCATCGTTGAGCACCCCCAGGCCCAGGCCCACCGTGGCGATGATGACCTCCATCGCACCACGGGCGTTCAGCCCGGCACCCAACGCCAGGCTCTCGCGTCCGGTCATACCGGCAAAGCGGGCACCCAGGAACGATCCGGCGAACTTGGCCACGCTCGCCACGACGATCACGACGATCGCCCAGAAAAGGACGGTCATGTCGCCGAGCAGGCTGAGGTCGACCCGCAGGCCGGCCGTGGCGAAGAACAGTGGCGCGAACAGGGTCATCGTGATGCCCTCGATGCGCTCCTGGACACCGTCGTGCTGGAAACGTGACTGGCCGAGCAGGATGCCCGCCACGAACGCGCCCAGCACCGCCTCGATGCCCATCGCCTGGCCGAACACGCAGAACGCGAGCATCACGAGCATCGAGACCATGAGCCCGCCGTCGTCGCCGGCGTCCGCGGTCCGGGTGCGCTTGAGCAGCGTGTCGATGATCGGGCGCCCGATCAGGAACGACACCCCCAGGAACAGCACCATGCCGCCCACCGACACGGCGATGCTCGACACCGACAGCGTGCCCGAAACGGCCAGCCCCGAGATGATCCCCAGCAACAACCAGCCGATCGCGTCGTTCGCCATGCCCGCGGCCAGGTTGATCTGTCCGAAGTTCCGACGGAGCAACTTCATCTCACCGAGGATCTTCGCCACGACCGGCAGCGACGAGATGCTCAGCGCGGTCGCCATGAACAGGACGAACACGATCCGTTTGTCGGGGTTGGCGTCGAACATCTCGGGCAGTGCGAAGCCGACAGCGATCCCACCTGCGAACGGGACGATGAGACTGCCGACCGCGACCCACGCGGTTGCCCGGCGGAACCGGGCGATCAGCGCCAGGTCGGTCTCGAACCCGGTGACCACCAGCAACAGCGCTGCTCCGACCCAGGAGATCGACACGATCGCGGCGCCCTGGATGTCGTCGTTCGGCAGGAACCAGTTGAAACCGGACGGCCACAGCTGACCGAACACCGAAGGACCCAGGATCAACCCGGAGGCCAACTCGCCGATGACGCTCGGTTGACCGATGCGGCGCAACAGCAACCCGAGGATCCGACCCAGTCCGACCAGTGCGGCGAACTGGACCCAGAAGACCAGCAGTTGGTGTGCGCTCAGGGAAATGAGCACCTAGGAGACCCCTCCCCGGTCCAGATCCGCGATGACGGGCGCGTGGTCCGAGGGTTTTTCACCCTTCCGGGCGTTCCGGTCGACGACGACCCAGCCGACACGTGCCGCGACGGGAGCGGTCGCCTCGATCAGGTCGATCCGCATCCCACGGCGTCGATGGAAGCTCCCACCCCGGTAGTCCCACCACGAGAACAGGCCCGCGTCGTCGTGGAAATCGCGGAACACATCGCGCAGGCCCCAGTCCTCGATGGCCTGCAGCGCCGCGCGTTCGGGGGCGCTGGTGTGGGTCGCTTCGGTGAACTGGGACGGGTCCCAGACGTCACGATCTTCGGGCGCGATGTTCCAGTCGCCCAGGATCATGAGTGGCTCGTTCGGGTCATGGTGGCTCCGCAGTTTCCGATGCAGTCGATCCAGCCAGGCGAGCTTGTAACGGTAGTGGTCGTCTTCGAGTGACCGGCCATTGGGGACGTAGGCGCTGGCGATCCTGATCCCCCCGCACGTCGCCCAGACGAGGCGCGCTTCGGGATCCTCCGGGTCGTCGTCGCCGAAACCCGCGAGCGGTTCGCCCAGACCGACCCGGGAGAGGATCGCAACGCCGTTCCACCGACCCTGCCCGTGGTGGGTCGATTGGTATCCCAGCTCCGCGAACCGTTCGTGCGGGAACGCATCGTCCGCGAGCTTGGTCTCCTGCAGGCACAGGACGTCGGGCTCGACGTCTGCGATCCAGTCCTCGACCCGTTGCATCCGTGCACGGAGCGAGTTCACGTTCCAGGTGGCGATACGCACGTGGGTCAGTCTTCCAGAGTCGTCGTGGGTATCCCTGTTCCGATGCGGAGCGACGCTTGCGAGGCGCCCCGCGAACCCCTCCGGTCTACTTACCGGCCTTCGACTTCTTCGCCGCGGTCTTCTTCGCCGTCGTCACCTTCTTGGCCGGAGCCTTCTTCGCCGCAGCCTTCTTGGCTGGTGCCTTCTTCGCCGTCGTCGCCTTCTTCGCCGCAGCCTTCTTCGCCGCGGTCTTCTTCGCCGCGGTCTTCTTCGCCGCAGCCTTCTTCGCCGCGGCCTTCTTCGCCGCGGCCTTCTTCGCCGCAGCCTTCTTGGCTTGGGCCTGCTTCGCC
>CAZVFF010000217.1:0-4479 GCA_964626395.1 uncultured Iamiaceae bacterium
AACTCGGGCAGGTGCGAGGTGTCGATACCCTCGTTGCGGAAGTTGCGGTTGATCTCGAAGACCCGCTCGAAGCCGCCGACCACGAGCCGTTTCAGGTACAGCTCGGGGGCGATCCGCAGGTAGAAGTCGGTGTCGAGCGCGTTGTGGTGGGTCACGAACGGCTTCGCCGTCGCCCCACCGGGGATCGGGTGCAACATCGGGGTCTCCACCTCGATGAACCCACGGTCCTCCAGGAAGTGCCGGATCCCCGACAGCACCCGGCTCCGCAACGCGAACGTGCGGCGGGCCGACTCGGTGACCCACAGGTCCACGTACCGTTGCCGGTAGCGGGTGTCCACGTCGGTGATGCCGTGCCACTTGTCCGGGAAGCGCCGTTCCGCCCCGGCCAGCAACACCCAGTCGGTCACCCTGACCGACAACTCACCCCGACGGGTGGTCATCACCTCGCCGGTCACGCCGATCCAGTCGCCCAGGCGCAACGCACAGAACGCGTCGTAGTCGGGGGTGACCTTGCCGGGGGCGAACAGCTGGATCCGCCCCGTCGAGTCGGCCAGCGTGCCGAAGGCGATCTTTCCCTGGACCCGGCGCAACATCAGCCGGCCGGCGATCGTCACGGTCTCACCGGTTTCGGTGCCCGGGTCCAGGTCGGGGTGCGCGGATGCCACCCCGGCCGCGGTGGCATCCGGTTCGAACCGGTACGGCACGACCGTGCGTTCCGAATCGGGGCGGGCCCCGGTTTCGTCGGATCCGTCGTCGGTGGAGTCGTTCATCGGTTCTTCCCGTGGATCAGTCGCAGGCCGTGCAGGGTCAGCCACGGTTCGACGTGTTCGATGCAGCGGGTGTGCGGTGCGATCACGTCGGCGAGGCCGCCGGTGGCCACCACCATGCCACCCCCCAGCTCGCCGAGGATGCGCGTCGCGATGCCGTCGACCTGGCCGGCGAACCCGTAGATCGCCCCGGACTGCAACGACTCGACCGTGGTGCGGCCGATCACGTTGCGGGGTTCGGCGAACTCGACGCGACGCAGCGCGTCGGCACGCTGGTAGAGGGCGTCGAGGCTGATGTCGATGCCCGGCGCGATCGCACACCCCAGCAGCTCGCCGTCACGGGACACCGCGTCGTAGGTCGTGGCGGTACCGAAATCGATCACCAGTGCGGGGCCCGAGTAGACGTCGACCGCGGCCACCGCGTTCGCGATCCGGTCGGCGCCCACCTCGCGGGGGTTCTCGGTCAGCA
Organism: uncultured Iamiaceae bacterium; assembly: GCA_964626395.1. Lineage (GTDB taxonomy): Bacteria > Actinomycetota > Acidimicrobiia > Acidimicrobiales > Iamiaceae > JAFDWI01. The sequence goes on from CAZVFF010000217.1 coordinate 1,237, forward strand.
CCGGCAGCCCGGTACGCACCCCGGCCTCGACCACGACCGGCGGGAACCCGAAATACTCCTCGGTCATCTCCCGGAACGCCGCGGTGCAACGGGGCACGACCGAGGAGATCACGATGCCGCTGATCTCGGTGTCGAAGCTGTACCCGTGGAAACCGAGGAACTCCTGGACGTTCAGGGCGTGTTCGTCCGCGGTGCGTTCAGCCACCGTGGAGATCCGCCAGGTGTCCACCAGCCCCGCGTCGCAGCGGTGGTCGACCACGTCGTCCAGGTCGACGGTCTCGTCGAACAGACCGATGACGGTCTGGGTGTTGCCGACGTCGATCGCGAGCAGCATCTAGCGTCCCGTCCCCTCGTTCGTGCGGTCGGCTCCGCCTTCGTGCATCATCCGATCGTCTCCTCGAACGGCACGAACGCGCCGGGGACGACCTCGATGTCCAGGCCGATGTCCAACACCGGTGCCGAGTTCGTGATCGCACCGATCGAAACCCGGTCGGCGCCGCATCCGGCGTAGGTCGGGAGGCTCGCGGCGGTGATCGAACCCGAGATCTCCACGAGGGCACGACCCGGAGTTCCGTACGGGGTGCGCCGGTCGATCTCGGCGACGCAACCACGAACCTCGTCGGGGGTCATGTTGTCCAACAACACGGCGTCGGCACCCGCGTCGAGCGCCTCGATCAGCTGGTCGAACCGGTCGCATTCGACCTGCACCAACCGCCCGGGCCACAGGTCACGGGCCGCCCGCACACCGTCGGCGATGCCGAGCACGCTCAGGTGGTTGTCCTTGAACATCACCCATTCGGACAGGTTGCCCCGGTGGTTCCGTGCGCCACCGGCACGTACCGCCGCCTTCTGCAGCGTGCGCAGGCCCGGTGTGGTCTTGCGAGTGTCCCACACACCCAGTCGGTCGTCACCCGCGTCGGCGAGAAGGTCGACGAACGACCGGGCACGGGTCGCCACCCCCGACAGGTGCCCGAGGAAGTTCAGCGCGGTGCGTTCACCGGTGAGTACCGAGGTGAGCGGACCGGAGATGTCGGCGATGACCCCGCCCGCATCGAGCGTGTCGCCGTCGTCGACGTACCAGTTCACCACGACCCGTGGGTCGAGTTGCCGGTAGGTCTCGGCCACACAACGGCGGCCGGCGAGCACACCCGGTGTGCGGGCCGCCAAGCGGGCGTTCGCGAGCGCGTCGGGCGGCAGCAGCATCGAGGTGACGTCCCCGACCGGGGTGAGGTCCTCGGCCAGGGCGCGGCGCACCGCGTCACGCACCGCACCGATCGGTGGGTGCAGGGCCTCGGCGGGGACGATCGGCGGCGGCGACGGCGTGTGGTCGGACATGACCCGTCCAGCCTGCCCGTTCGGGCCCCGCGGCACCCAACCCCCGGGCGACACCCCCTCCGCCCGTTCTTTGAACCCCCGCGACCATCACGACCCCGAGCCGGTGCAAAGAACCGCTCGGCGTGAGCGAACCTGCAGCCCGGACGACAACGGCCAGGCACCCCATCCGGTCGGCTCGGATCTCGAGCATCCCGTTCTTTGCACCCCCGATGCCTCCCACGCCCGGCGCGGGTGCAAAGAACGGCGGGCCGATCGCTACGGGGCGGAGTCCATCGGAGAGGAGAGGCCGGAACCACGTCCGGGATCGGTGACCGCTGTCGACCGGCCGGAGCGACCCGGTCGCCCGAACCCGACCCGGTCAGTTGAAACCGCGGGCGTCCTGTTTGAGCGCGAGGTCGACGCTGACCGCGGCGGCGACCACCAACGAGTTCAGCGGTTCGACAGACCGGGTGTGGATCTGCACCACGTAGTTGTCGGCGGTCGTGAACACCGTCTTGGCCAGGCCCTCCCAGGTCTTGGTGATGCGAGCCACCTCGGTACCGGCGACGTCGGTGATCGCGAAGTCCCAGGCCCGCCAGTTCTCCCCCTTGATCGTCCCCACCTGCCCGCCGGGCCCCATCAAGGCGAAGTCGATCTTGCCGATCACGTTCTTCTGGACGATCTCGCCGATCGGCGCACCCTGACCGTCCTGGACGACGATCTTGGATTTCATGATCTTGCGGGGTCGGGTGAGTTGCAAGGCGACCGAACCGTCACGGTCGACGACCTGCAGGGTGTGGGTCATGAACTGGTCCATGCTGGAGAGCACCCGCAGGGCCTTCTTCGCGGTGGACTGGCCGACCTGACGCACCGCGCCGATCTGGGCGCCCTGTGCGTCACGGATGGCGAACTCGGCGTTGACCTCGATGAGCTTGGCCTTCTGGTTCACGACAAGGACCGGCTCGGTGAACAGTGTCCCGCCACCTCCACCGGTCGGGGTGATGCCCGCTTGTCCGGCGACCTGGTGCTGCACCTTCTCGGGCGTGTCGACCCCGAGGATCGACTCGGCCGCGGTCTGGCCGCTGGGTGGGTTCGGGGCGTGCACCGGGTCCATCGAGGGCACCCCGCCCGACGAGACGTGATCGGTCCACTGGTTGCCGTCGTACCACCGGTACTCGTGTCGACCCATCGGGTCGGGATACCAGTTCGCCGGGTTCGTGCCGGATGTGCTCATGACGACAGGTTACGCGGCGGGCCACCGTCCGTGCCTCGGATCCGTCGCCATCGGAGTGCGAACCACGACGTGGGAACGGTGAGGTCCCACGAACACAGGTGGTCCCGCGCCAGCCGGCAACCCACCCAGCGGCCACTCAGGACCACCCCGACGACGGCGTAGACCGCGTTCGCGAGCCAGGGACCCAGGGAGACACCCCGGGACGCGGCGTACGTGATTTCGCCGAGCATCATCCGCCACATCAGCGCCGAGGTCACCACGACCGCCCCGACCACGCCGATCGTCTCGAGACCGATCGTGAACCGGCGCGGGTCCCGTGGTGGATCCGCACAGAGCCGGATCACGACGGCGAGCACGAGCGCGCACGGCGCGCCCAGACACACCCCGAACAATGCGCCGACCGCGTCGGCTCAGTGGCCCAGCAGGATCGCGATCACGTCGTGGACCCGGCTCGACCGATCAGCCGTCACCGAACCGAGCCGATGCACCAGGCGACGTCGGCCGATCGAACGGATGAGTTCGCACTGGACCCAGCTGACCGCGTCCAGCCCGTTGGTGGCGTCCGGTTCGATTTCGACATGGACCGGCAGGTCCCGGGCCGTGGTGGTGAGCGGACACACCAGCACGAACGGCAGGGTGGTCCCGAACTCCGGGGCCGGTCCGACAACGAGCGCGAGCCGGTGGTGCGCGGGTTC
>CAZVFF010000218.1:0-4478 GCA_964626395.1 uncultured Iamiaceae bacterium
CGGCGACGGTTCCCAGACCCGGGACTACGTGTACGTCGACGACGTCGTCGACGCGTTCGCCCGGGCGATCGACCGGGCCGGGGGACTGGTGTGCAACATCGGCACCGGTACGGAGACCTCGGTGGTCGAGTTGTACGAGACGATGGCGGCCGCCGCCGGGGTCGACCGGCGACCCGACCATGCGCCGGCACGTCTGGGCGAGGTCGCGCGCAGCTCACTGGACGCGTCACGGGCCGAGCTGCACCTGGGGTGGAAACCCTGGACCGAGCTGTCGACCGGGTCGGCCCGGGTGCTCGACTACTTCCGCGACACCGCCGACTGACCCCGCCGCCCTGCGGCGGAGCTCAGCGGAACAGGTCCTCCGCGGCGGGTCGGACGATCTCACCGGCGACCTCGCCGCGGCGCAGCCACGACGCGTCGATGCCGCGCACGACCGCGACCGGGACGGCGGCGTCCTTGCCCATGACCAGGTCGGCGGCACCCGCGATCTCGTCGACGACCGCGACCTCGGTCACCGCCAGTTCCCGGCCCGCCGCGTCGGTCGTGCCGCGCAGGTCCAGGATCGCGCCGATGCCCGCACACCCCAACGCGATGTCGGTCACCCCGCGCCGCCACACCCGCCCGAAGGTGTCGGACACGATCACCGCCACCTCCACCCCGGCCCGGTGGGCCAGACCGTCGCGGATGCGTCGAGCCGAACGGTCCGGATCGACCGGCAGCAGGGCCGCGTGCCCGTCGGCGACGTTCGACAGGTCCACCCCGGCGTTCGCGCAGATGAAACCATGGCGGGTCTGGGAGATCACCAGTTCACCGCGGCGTCGCAGCACCCGGGCCGATTCGGCTTCGACGACCCGTCGACCGGTCGGGTCGTCGGCATCCAGGGCCACCAGGCGGCCCTCGGCCTTGGAAACGATCTTCTGGGTCACCACGACCACGTCGCCGTCGGCGAGCGGCGCCACCGACGCGGTCGCGTCCGCGATGATCGACGCGAGATCGTCGCCGGGGACGATCTCGCCGATCCCGGGGATCCCCCGCACGACCAACCCGTCGACGCTCACCGGGGTCCGCCGTCGATCACGACCCGGGCCAGCGATGCCGCCACGCCCGGTTCGGCCATGATCGTGTCGCACACCACGCACCGCACCCCGACCGCCTCCACCGCGTCTGCCAGCGCAGCGTCGGCGGTGTCGATCACGAGTGTCCCGGCGATGTCCGCGTAGTGGCGGGCGACACCGACCACCGAGGATTCCAGGCCCAGTTCGTCCATGAGACGGTCGGCGGGACCTTTCAGTGCCGCCCCGGCGATGATCGGCGACACAGCCACCACGTCGCCTCGCCGGGCGGCCACGGCGTCACGCACCCCGGGCACGGCCAGGACCGGGTCGATCGACACGACCGGGTTCGACGGTGCGATCACCACCCGTTCGGCCCCGGCGATCGCGTCCAGCACACCCGGGGCGGGACGGGCCCGTCCGGCGCCCTGGAAACGGACCGCGCTGACCGGCACGCCGTGGCGCCGTTCGACGAAGTACCGCTGGAAGGAGATCTCGTGGTCACCGGGGGTGCCGTCGGCGCCCGGCTCGGTCACGGTCACCCGGGTGCGCAACGCGTCGTTGGTGACCGGCAGCAGACGGATCCCGACCCCGAAGGAGGCGGCGATCTCGGCGGTCACCTCGCCCAGGGTCGCTCCGGCGACCAGCCGGGCGGTGCGGTACAGGTGGGTGCCCAGGTCCCGGTCACCCAGGTTGAACCACGCCTCGCCGCCGAGACGATCCAACGTCGTCATCGCCTGCCAGGTCTCACCGGAAAGGCCCCACCCGCGTTCGGGGTCGATCTCGCCCGCCAGGGTGTAGGTCACCGTGTCCAGGTCCGGGCTGATCGCCAACCCGTGCAGTTCCAGGTCGTCGCCGACGTTGACGACGGCGGTGATGTCGTTCGCGGGGTGCACCCGCTGCAGACCCGACAGCATTCTGGCGGCACCCACGCCACCGGCGAGCACGGTGATCATCGTCGATCACCGTACCGGTTCGCATCCGTCGGCCCGGTGCTCCTTTGCACACCCGCCGGTGACTGCACGGCGCGTATCGGCCGCGCTACGCTCGGCGAGGTCGCGCGAACGAGGAGTGGGGATGGCCGAAGGGGAACAGCAGGGGAAACTCGACACCGAAGGGTCCGCGCAGGTCCTCAACGAGGTCAAGGGGCGTCTGGAGAACATGGAGACCGGTGACCTGCCGGTCATCCAGCGGATCGGTGCCGACGGGACCGTGCGTCAGGTGGACCCGACCGGGGAGATGATCCGGCCCGACGTCGATCTCGATGCGATGAACCGCGCCGCCGAGGCGTTCGCGGCCGAGGTCGCCGCCGAAACCGTCGCCGATCCGGCGCCGGAACCGCAGGTCGCGGGGACACCCGCCCCGGTCGAGACGCCTCGCCGCGGGCTGTGGGCCCGGATCAAGGCCTGGTTCGGACGGTCCTGAGCGGGCCGTTCCCGACCGGGCCGTGCGGACCGGTCAGTTGACCCATTCGGCCCACGGGACCTGCCAGTCGCCGTAGCCGTTCCACGGTTCGAGCTGCCGCGAGGTGTTCACGACCACCACGACGTCACCGGTGCGGGTCAGGTCGTAGAACCACTTGGCGTTCTCGGGGGACGCGTTGACACAACCGTGCGAGACGTTCGCCTGACCCTGGGAACCCACCGACCACGGCGCCGAATGCACGAACTCCCCGCTGTTGGAGATCCGTACCGACCATTCGGCGTCGACCTTGTAGTAGCGCGGGTCGCCTTCGGGGATCCCGATCGTGGCCGAATCCATCACCACCAGCTCGGACTTCTCGTTCACCACGTGGATCCCGCTGCGGGTCTCGGTGTCGGGGCCGTCGCGGCCGGTCGAGATCGGGAACGACCGCTCGGTCTTCCCGTTGATCTTCACGTCCATCGTGTGGGTCGCCGCGTCGACCCGGGAGACGTGGGCGTCGCCGATGTCGAAGTCGACGGTGCGCCCGTCGACACCCCAGACTCCGTCGCCCAGGTGCAGGCCGGTGAAGTCGACGTCGAGGTGGACATCGGTGTGCGCGGGCCAGAAGTCCCGGGGACGCCAGTGCAGTTCGGATTCGGAGAACCACCGCCAACCGCCCTCGACGGCGGGTTCGGAGGTGACCCTGAGCCGGTCGGTGATCGCGTTGCGCTGTTCGGTGGGCACCGGCGTGTTCACCGTGACGATGATCGGCATCCCCACGCCGTAGGTGTACCCGTCGCCGACGTTGATCGAGGTGTGCACCTCGGCCAGGGGGGCACCGGTGGTGAAGTCCCAACTGTGTTCGGTGGTCCGCCCGTCGGCGCCGGTCACGGTCGCCTCGATCCGGTACGGCGACGACGGTGCGAGGTCCGTCGGACTCATCCAGCCGGTCGCCGAGTCGTTCAACAGGCCTTCGCCCGGGTCGTGGGCGAACGCGGCGTCCGCGCCGCTGATCATCTCGACGTTGTCGAAGGTCCCGTGTTCGACGGTGATCCCGATGTGACCGTCGACGGGCACGTCCGCGGCCCCGTCGTCGATCGTCGCGTCCACGACCGCCGGAGGTCGGGTGGTGGTGGTCGTCGACGACGTGTCCACTCGTCCCGCCGCCTTGTCGGACCCCGATGAACCGCTGCACCCGGCCAGCAGCCAGGCGACGCCGACCAGCGCGCCCAGAGCGGCGACCCGTGCGCGGGGGAACCCGCGGGTGCCCCCGGATGCGTCCCGATCGGTCGCTCGTGTGGACATGACCCTCCAGTCTGCCCGGTTCCGCTCGTGATTCCACGACACGTGCCGCACCCGGAGGCGGCACCGCGTGGTTCAGCCGGCCCGACCGTAGTCGTCGGCGAGCCGTTCGATGTCGTCCTCGCCCAGGTAGTCACCCTGTTGGACCTCGACGAAGATCAACGGGGTGGCACCGCGGTTCTCGATCCGGTGGGCCACACCGGTGCCGATGTCGACCGCGCCACCGGTGGGGACCGCACGCACCTCGTCGTCGATGGTGACGGTCGCGTCGCCTGCCACCACGAACCAGTGTTCGGCACGGCGGGCGTGGCGCTGGTAGCTCAACCGGCCGCCCGGATCCACGGTGATCCGCTTCACCTTGAAACCCTCCGCGGTGGCGTCCTCGAGCACCGTGTAGGAACCCCAGGGTCGTTCGTCGTGTTCGCGCCCCTGCGCGTCGGTCCCCTCGGTACTCACGACCGCAGCCCGTCCAGTTCGCCCGTGTACAGGGCCAGGTCCGCGTCGACCATCGTGGCGACCAGTTCGGGGAAGCTCATCTTCGGTTCCCAGCCCAGGACCTTGCGGGCCTTGGACGGGTCCCCGATCAGCAGGTCGACCTCGGCGGGCCGCATGAACCGGTCGTCGGTGACGACGTGGTCGGTGTAGTCCAACCCGACGTGCGCGAACGCCAGTTCGCAGAACTCGCGCACCGAATGGGTCTCGCCGGTGGCCACCACGTAG
>CAZVFF010000219.1:0-4474 GCA_964626395.1 uncultured Iamiaceae bacterium
GCACGCCTGGGCCCGGGCCGGATCCACCACTGCATGCGGTCGATCGGCGCGGCGGAACGGGCGTTGGAGATGATGTGCGAACGGGTCAGCGAACGGGTCGCGTTCGGCAAGCCGCTCGCCGAGCAGGGCGTGATCCAGGAATGGATCGCCGACAGTCGCATCGAGATCGAACAGGCCCGGTTGTTGACGTTGAAGGCCGCGTGGTTGATGGACACCGTGGGGAACAAGGGCGCCCGGACCGAGATCGCGGCGATCAAGGTCGTGGCCCCCAACGTCGCGGTGCGCGTCGTGGACCGGGCCATCCAGGCCTTCGGCGCGATGGGCGTGTCCCCGGACGTGCCCCTGGCCCAGATGTACGCGGGGTTGCGCACCCTGCGGCTGGCCGACGGCCCCGACGAGGTCCACCGCCGCACGATCGCCCGCCGCGAACTCGCCCCGTACCGCTGACCCCCGCCGCCCCCGTTTCCCGAACTTCGGGAGGTTACCCGGGTTCTTCCCAGGTAACCTCCCGAAGTTCGTTCAGGGTGCAGCAGGTTCGGGGCGTTCGGGGCGGTCGGGGCGGTCGGAACGGCGGTGCAACAACAGGAACACCACCGAACCGGCGATCGCCGCGATCAACGACGCCGACAACACCGCTCGTTTCGCGGTGTCGGTCAACTCCGCGGCCTCGAATCCGCTGAAAGCCAGATCGGTGATGAACAACGACATCGTGAAGCCGATCCCCGCCAACAATCCGGCACCGACCAGGTGCGAGCGTCGCACCTGGTCGGGCAGCGTCGCGACGCCCGCCCGTACGGTGACGAGCGAAGCGCCCGCCACACCCACACACTTGCCGACCACCAGTCCGACCACGATGCCGGCGGCCACCCGACCGCCGTCGGGGCCGGTGTCACCGGCCAACACGACCCCCGCGTTCGCCAACGCGAACAGCGGGATCACCACGAAACTGGACCACGGGTGCAGCCACTCCAACAACCGTTCGATCGGTGACCACACCCGATCACCCACACGCACGTTCATCGGGGTGATGAACGCCAATGCGACGCCGGCGATCGTGGCGTGCACACCGGACTGCCAGGTCGCGAACCACACCGGCACGCCGATGAGCACGTACAGCCAGATCCGCTGGACGGCCAACGACCTCATCGCGGTCGTGACCGCGAGCCCGAGTGCCGTCAGACCCAACCAACCCCACTGCAGATCCCCGGCGTAGAACACCGCGATGACCACGATCGCGCCCAGGTCGTCGACGATCGCGAGGGTCAACAGGAACACCTTGACCGGCGCCGGCACCCGGGATCCCAGCAGGGCCATCACCCCGACCACGAACGCGATGTCGGTCGCCATGGGGATCCCCCAGCCGTGCCCGGCCGGCGTCCCCGCGGCGAACGCGACGTACAACAGTGCGGGCACGATCATCCCGCCGAGCGCCGCGATGATCGGGAGCCGCGCGAAACGGCGGTCCTGCAGCGCGCCCCGGACCCACTCGTACTTGATCTCGAGCCCGACGACGAAGAAGAAGATCGTCATGAGTCCGTCGTTCACGAAACCGTGCAGATCGAGGTGGCCGAGACGCCCCGCCCAACCGATGTCCGGATGCGCCTCCCACAGCGACCGGTAGGACGATTCCGAACCGACGTTGACCCACACCAGTGCGATCACGGTCGCGGCCACCAGCACCACACCGGAGGCGGCCTCGACCGCCAGGAACCGACGGACCGCCGCGATCAGACGTCGCCCCGCGCCGGACGGTGTGTCCGGATCGGGCCGCCGACCATCGCTCACGGGACGTCCTGGTATCCGAACACGTCATCCATCGTGACCGCCGGAACGCCCTCGGTTCGAATGAGTCCGGTCCGGGTCACCACCGGGTCACCCACATCGTGGTGGGTCGCCGGGTTCAATCCGTCGACCGGTCCCCCAACACGACCGTCGCGCGGGTGCCCTCGGGGCCGGTGTCGTAGTCGACACGGTCGGCGAGGTACTGGATCAACGGCAGACCCAACCCACGTTCGTGTTCGAGCCGTTCGGGGTCCTCGACCGGCGGGTGCGGATCCCCGGTGTCCTCCAACCCCGGGCCGAGGTCCGTCACGGTCAACTCGACGTCGTCGTCACGCACCACGCACCGCACCCGGACGGTGGCGACCTCGGCGGCGTCGGGCTCGGCGGCCGAGGTCCGCACCCGTGCGGCCCGCCAGTTGGCCTCCATGGCGTTCGCGAACAGTTCGGTCGCGACGAGCTTCAGGTCCGCGACCCGAGCGTCGGACAGGCTGGGTGTGACCTCGGCCGCGGCGCCCACGACGACGCGCACCAACGCGAGATACCGCGGGTCGGACGGCAGGCTGAGTTCGACGACCGCGTCGGGGTCCCGCTCGTCCATCGTGCGGTCAAGGCCTCCGTGGCACGGGCACCGGGACCGACGCCGGGCACATCACCGATCGCGCCGCCCCGGTCTTCGGAGATGTGTGCATGTGTCGTACCCCACTGGCGCCGATCGGCTCCGGCGCAGCCTACTCTGCCGGGGACCCGTGAACGTCGGATCCTCCGCGTGGAGCGGGCCCCGCCACCTGTGCCGCCACCTTCCGCCCCAGCCCGCTACGGACCGATCCTGGATCGTTGCGCGTCCCGGATCGGGGCGTGGGCCGCCGAGGTGTCCGATGACGCTCCCCCGGACCTCGACGAGATCGTGCACCGGTCGGTGCGCGCCGCGGTACCGGCACGCTGGGCCGCTCACGAACCGGCCCTGGATCCGGTCGTCCGGGACCGACTCGGGGTTCCCCGCCTGTGGGCGCACCAGGTCGACGCCCTCGATGCGGTGCTCGAGGGTCGGTCGACGATCGTGGTCACCGGCACCGCGTCGGGCAAGTCGCTCGTCGCGCAGGCCGCGATCGGCGACGCCTGCGCCGGGGACCGGCCGGCGTCGGCGTTGTTCCTGCATCCGACCAAGGCACTCGGCCACGACCAGCTGCGGGCGCTCGACGCGCTCGGTCTCCCGGGGGTCGTCGCCGCCGCCTATGACGGGGACTCGACCGACACCGAACGGGCATGGGTTCGGCGCAACGCGAACGTGATCTTCACGAACCCGGACATGCTGCACGTGGGCATCCTGCCCCGACACGGCCAGTGGGCCACGTTCCTCCGGCGGCTGCGCTACGTCGTCGTCGACGAGGCCCACACCCTGCGAGGCGTGTTCGGCGCGCACGTCGCACACGTGCTGCGGCGGCTCCGGCGACTGTGCGACCGGGTGGGCGCCGACCCGGTGTTCATCCTCGCGTCGGCCACGGTCCGGGACCCGGCGCACCTGGCCACGCAGTTGACCGGCATCGACGGCTTCCACGTCGTCGACGACGACGCCTCACCCCGCGGCGAACGTCTGCTGGCCCAACTGAACCCGCCGTTGATCGACGCCGGGACCGGGGCGCGGTTGTCGTCGCACGCGGTCACCGCCCGGGTGGCGGCCGAACTCATCGGTTCGGGGAACGCCACGATCGTGTTCTGTCGCTCGCGACGCAGCACCGAAACGGTCACCGCCGCGATCAGACGCATCGTGCCCGACGACCTGGCCGCACGCGTGCAGCCCTACCGGGCCGGTTACCTCGCGACCGAACGTCGTGAGATCGAAGCGGACCTGTCCGCCGGTCGGCTCCTGGGGGTGGTCGCCACCAGTGCGTTGGAGCTGGGAATCGACATCGGAGGTCTGGACGCGTGCGTCGTGCACACCTTCCCGGGCACCGTGTCGTCGTTCCGCCAACAGATCGGTCGCACCGGCCGGGGAGCGGACCCGTCGGTGGCGGTGCTGGTGGCGGGCACCGACCAGCTGGACCAGTACCTGATGTCCCACCCCGACGAACTCGTCGAACGGCCGCCCGAACCGGTTGTCGTGAACCCCGCGAACCCGGACATCGAGGATCCCCAGTTGGCGTGCGCGGCCGCCGAGGCCCCGTTGGTGTCGGCCGACGCGACGTTCTGGGCCGACACGCTGGACGACGCGATCCGCCGCGGGGTGATCGCCGACCGGCTCCGGATCCAACAGGTGGAACGCGCCGATGGCACCATCGAGCCACGGGCGGTGTACGCGGGGCACGGGCACCCGGCCGGTCGAATCCCGCTGCGGTCCGGTTCGGGTCGGGAGCTGCGGATCCTGGACACCGCCGGTGAACTGATCGGCACCGTCGACGCGTCGCGGGCGGGCTCGACCCTGTACCCGGGTGCCGCGTACCTGCACCGCACCGAGCCGTACCGGGTCCGTTCGTTGGATTTCGACACCGGTGAGGCGATCGTGGAACCCGACGACGGGTCGACCACGACCCGGGCCGACAGCGTCACCCAACTCGAGATCCTGGGCACCGACGAGCAACGACCGCTCGCCAACGCGCTCGTATCCCTCGGCGCGGTCGCGGTCCGTCACGAGACCACCGGGGACGCGCGGATCGACGTCGCCCCAGACGACACCATCCTCCTCGACGAAGTACGC
>CAZVFF010000220.1:0-4472 GCA_964626395.1 uncultured Iamiaceae bacterium
GTAGCCTCGGCGTGGAACGGGAGAGAAGCAGAACCATGTCGCACGCACGCAGCGTCACCGGATCGTTGCTCGCCGCATCGTCGTCGGTGGTCACGACGATCGCCGCGGCCGGGTCCACCGGCGCGGCCGCACGGCCCACCTACACGGGGTGAACCCTCAGGGGGTCGGTCCGGTCAGCGTCGCCAGGTCGTCGGCCAGGGTCGCGCGCACGTGCGTGCACAGCGCCTCGTTCGTGAGGCGTTTGGAGCGGCTGTACGCGCCGGTGCGGTAGCCGGCGAGCGTCCGGGCCTGTTCGGTGGCGACGGCGACGACCCGGTCGGCGGGAACGGCACGGTCCAGGTAGCCGACCTCCGCGGCGCCGTCAGCGTCGAAGATCTCCGCACCCAGCGTGGCGCGCCGGAACGCGGTGGGTACGAGCCGGTCGCGTGCGAATTCGATCGCGAAGATCGGCAACGGCATCCCGATCGCGACCTCGGTGAGTCCGATCTTGAACGGACCCTGCGCACCCACCCGGAAATCGCTCGCCAACAACAACAGCGCACCCATCGCCAGCGCGTGGCCCGTCGACGCCGACACGATCGGCAGCGGATGCTCGGCCATCGTGCACAGCAGTTCCGCACCGTCGGACACCAGGGTTCGCATCGCCTCGTCCGACGAGGTCATCACCGACAGGTCGAACCCGGCGGAGAACTTCCCGTCCCGACCCACGATGAGCACCGCCCGGGCCTCGTCGGCGGCCCGCTGCAGATGGGTGTGGAACGCCTCGAGGGTGTCGGGACCCACGACGTTCGCCTTGCCGTCGTCGTGGGTGATGATCGCGACGTCGCCGTCGAGCGCGTAGGTGGGGCGGGGAAGGTCGGTCATGACCGGCGACGCTATCCGCCGGGCCGTACCCGTGGCGCACCCCTGCGCACCGCACGGTTCAACTCGGGCGCGCCGACCGTGCCGGCCACGCGGCCGTCGGGGTGCACGACCAGCGCGCGGCCGACGCCGTCGTCGCGCAGCCGGTCGACCAGGTCCATGCCGGTCGCGTCGGTGCCCACGCACACGACCCGTTCGATCGGGAAGGCGAGGCCACCCACCGGGATCGTCGCGCGGGCGGTCGCGTCGGTGTTCTGCAGTTGGGTGGTGGTCAACAACCCGACGATGCGACCGTCGGGACCCTGTGCACAGAACGCCGGTGGGAACGGGTCGGGGGCGCCCGTCGCGAACGCCCGGTCGATCGTGATCGACGCGGGCAGCATCGGCGGGTCCGGCCACATGATCTGGCCGGCGGTGACCGCGGTGAGCGACGCCTCGGCGCCTGAACGGCGCAGATCCGACATCGCCACCGAGACGATCCACCAGCCGATGATCATCAACCAGATGCCGTTGAACGACCCGGATCGGCCCATCGTCACCAGGCCGTAGGCGACGGCCGCACCGCCCAACGCGACCCCCGCGTACGCGGCCCACCGACGGGCGGCGAGACGGTTGCCGGTCACCGCCCACACCCCGGCGCCGAAGAGCTGTCCGCCGTCGAGCGGCGCGGCGGGCAGCAGGTTGAACGCGCCCAGCAGGAAGTTCACGAACGCCAACCAACCGAGCGTGACCGCCACCAGGCCCGACGTGCCGAACTGCAGGGCGAACGGGTCGCCGGTGCCGGCCACGAGGTAGTGCGCAACCCAGAACACCGCGCCCAGGGCCAGGTTCGACACCGGTCCGACCGCCGCGATCGAGAACTGCCGGCCGGGCGTGTCGGGCGCCGTGTCCAACTCGGCGAAACCGCCGAGCAGCCACAACGTGATACCCCGGACCCCGATCCCGTGGTGCTGGGCCATCAGGGCATGGGACATCTCGTGCACGAACAGGCTCCCGAAGAACCCGACCGCACCGATGATCCCCGCGATCCAGTACGCGGCGGTGGATTGCCACAGCGCCTGGTTGGGTAGCTGCACGGTCGCCAGGATGTACACGTACAGCCCGGCGATCAACAGCACCGACCAACTGAGGCCCACTCGGATCCCCCGGATGCGGCCAAGGGGGATGTCGTGTCTCACGTGGGCCCGGCCCCGTCCCCCGCGTCGTGGCCGCTGAACGCCGCGATGTTCGCGGCCTCGGTGTCCAACCGACTCAACAACCGGTGCACCGTGCCGGGCGTGAGCTCGAGCGCCCGGCCCAGTTCGTCGAGCATCGAACGGTTCGCGTCGCTCAAGGTGCCGTCCGCGATCGCGACGTGCCCGATGTCGATCACCAGACGTTCCCGCGCGGGATGGTCCATGCCGACGGTGGAGCGGCCGGCCAGGCCGGTCAGGTCCGACACGTCCATGCTGCGCAGGTCGACGTCCAGGTCCGCGGTGGAGTAGTGGCGCAGGCCGGTCCCGGTGATCACCGAGACCGCAACCCGTCGCGGTGCCTCGGCGTAGGGGTCGTCGTCGAGGATCGCGGTGACCACGCCGGCCCGGGTGAGTCGCTGCACCCGGGTCGCCAGGTCCGACGTGGCCGGTGCGGTGATCACGTGCTCGTCGTATTCGCGGTGACAGGTCTGGCATTCGTAGATGTCGCCGACCACGTCACGGGGGACCAGCGGGACGATCAGACGGAACCAGTTCCGGCCCTGTCGGTGCCGGTAGTCGCGTTCGGAACCGCACGCCGGACAGAAGAAGGTGCCGGTCCCGCGATCGTGCCATCGTTCGGTGACGCCCACGAGGGTGGCCATGATCACGCAGCGTATCGGTTCGGTGGCCATCGGATCCCCGTGTGGTGCACGGTAGGCTCGGGCACGTCATGGACACGACGACCACGATCACCGTCACCGAACGGGCCCTCACCGACATCCGCGCGCTGCTCGCCGCCGAGGACGACGCCGACGATCTCGCCCTGTGGATCGAGATCACGGGCCAGAACGGTTCGGATTTCACCTACGACCTGGCGTTCGAATCGCTCGGCAACCGCGCCGCCGATGCCCGGGTCGACGACCACGACGGCCTCAAGGTCGTCATACCGGCATCGTCGGTGGGTCCGCTCACCGGGGCCACGTTGGATCTGCCGACCGACGCCAACCAGGGCGGCCTGGTGTTGCGCAACCCGAACCGGCCCGACCCGCTGCTGGGTGTGGACCTCGCCGACGGCGGCGACCTGGCCGACAAGGTCAATCTGGTCCTGGACAAGATCATCAACCCGATGCTCGCCCAGCACGACGGCTTCGCGCAGCTCGCCGGCGTGCAGGAGACCAAGGTGTTCCTGCTCATGGGTGGCGGCTGTCACGGGTGCGCGATCAGCTGGTTGACGCTGAAGAGCGGCATCACCAAGACGTTGAAGGAAACCCTGCCCGAGATCACCGAGGTCGTCGACGTGACCGACCACGCGACGGGCGAGAACCCGTACTTCACGTCCACCGACGGTGCCCGTTCGGTGGTGTCCGCCGACAGCTGAGGGCGTTCAGTCCAGACGGCTGCGGACCGCGGCGACGATCCCGTCGGCGTCCAGACCGGCCGCGGCGAGCAGTTCCTCCGGGCGTCCGTGGGTGATGAACTCCCGGGCCAGGCCCAGGTTGACCACCCACGGGGGGTGTGCCGCGCCGGCGTCGGCTGCCGCGTCGACGACCAGTGACCGCATGCGGGCACCGACACCGCCTTCGGCCAGGCCGTCCTCGATGGTGACGACCACGTCGTGACGCGCTGCGTCGGCGATCATGTCGGGGTCCGGTGGTTGCACCACACGGGGGTCCCACACGGTCACCCCGACGCCGTCGGCGGCCAGACGTTCGGCTGCCCCGGTGGCCTCCGCGAGCAGTTTGCCGACCCCGATCAGGCACACCCGGGCGTCCCCGGTCGTGCTCACCCGACGGGCCCGGAAACCCGACCCGACCCGTGATTCGTCGACGCTGACCGCGGCGGTGCGCGGGTAGCGGATCGCGACCGGTCCCTCGGCGAGTTCCACCGCGTCGTGCAACATCTGCTGCAGCTCCTCGTAGGAGGAGGGCACCAGTACGGTCATCCCCGGGATCTTCGACATCCACACCAGGTCGAACATGCCATGGTGCGATGCACCATCGGGTCCGGTCACCCCGGCCCGGTCCAGTGCGAAGATCACCTTCTGGCCGTGCAGGGCGACGTCGTAGATCGCCTGGTCCAGCGCCCGGGTCATGAACGTGGAGTACAACGCCACCACCGGCCGCAACCCGCCCATGGCCATGCCGGCCGCCGAGGTCACCGCGTGCTGTTCGGCGATGCCGACGTCGATGAACCGGTCCGGGAACCGGTCGGCGAAGGGCAGCAGCCCCGTCGACCCGGGCATCGCCGCGGTGATCGCGACGATCTCGGGGTGGGCTTCGGCTTCTTTGACGAGGGCCTCGGTGAACGCACCCGTGTACGACGGCGGCCCGCCGGGGACGTGTTGCGGGCCGATCTCGGGGTTGAAACGGGGAGCGTCGTGCAGGCACTTCTCCTCGTCGTCCTCGGCCGGTGGGTAGCCGCGGCCCTTCTGGGTGA
>CAZVFF010000221.1:0-4469 GCA_964626395.1 uncultured Iamiaceae bacterium
ACCGTGTACGCCTGGTCCGAGGTGCTCGACGTGGCCGAACTCGACGCCCCCGGCGTGGGCGCGTTGCGGCTGCGTCTGGTCGCGACCTCCGGCCGGGACGAGACGATGATGTTGCGGGGCGACGACGGCAAATACGCCCCGGGTGTGCTGTTGGACCTCGACTACTGGGCACTCTGCCCCCGCTGAGCGGCGAGAGCGGATCGTGACCGACGTCCCGGTCGTCGATGTCGCCGCCCTGGGAGACCCGACGGCCACCCCGGCCGACGTCGCCGCCTGCATCCACGCCATCGACACGGCGTGTCGACGAGTCGGGTTCTTCCTCGTCACCGGCCACGGCATCCCCGCCGGTCGATTGTCCGAACTCGACGGGCTCGCTCGGGCGTTCTTCGCGCTCGACGCCGACGAGAAGGCCCGCATCGCCATGTCCCGTGGGGGGCGTGCGTGGCGCGGCTGGTTCGCCGAGGGTGACGAGTTGACCTCGGGCCGGCCGGACCACAAGGAGGGCGTCTACTTCGGCACCGAGCTGCCGGCTGATGATCCCCGGGTGGCCGCCGGGGTTCCATTGCACGGCGCGAACCTGTTCCCCGACCGGCCGCCGGGTCTGCGTGACGTCGTGACCGACTGGATGGAAGCGGTGACCGCGCTCGGCCAGAACATCCTGGGTGCCATGGCCGTCGCGCTCGGTCTGGACCGCGACTGGTTCGCCCGGCACCTGACCGCGGACCCGACCGTACTGTTCCGCATCTTCCGGTACCCGGTCGTCGACGACCCCGGCGGCTGGGGTGTGGGCGAGCACACCGACTACGGGCTGGTCACCCTCTTGGCCCACGACGGGACCCCGGGCTTGGAGGTGCGGCCCCGCGGTACGGACACCTGGGTCGACGTGCCGGTCGTGCCCGACTCCTTCGTCGTGAACCTGGGGGACATGACCGAGGCGATGACCGGCGGCCGCTACCGGTCCACTCCGCACCGGGTGCGGGTTCCGGACCCCGCGGAAGCGCCCCCGGATGGCAGGTTGTCGTTCCCGTTGTTCCTGGACCCCGACTTCGACGCACCCGTCGCGGCGTTGCCGATCTCCGATTCGGTCCCCGGTCCGCACGACGACGCCCCGGTCCGGTGGGACGGCCTCGACCTGGCGGAGGTGACCGGCACCTACGGCGACCACCTGGTCGCGAAGGTCTCCAGGGTGTTCCCCGGGCTGGCAGCGTCGACCGGTCGAGGGAGCGGTGCCGGACCGCGTTGAGAGCGCTACAATAGCGCTATGGCGACGATCCAGATTCGGGAGATCCCCCAGGAGTCCTACGAGATCATCCGGGATCGTGCCCGAGCGGCCGGACGGTCGATCCAGTCCTACATGCGGGCATGGATCGTCGACTTCGCGCAGCGTCCGACCACCGACGAACTGCTCGCGGAGCTCGACGCGGTACGCGCCGGGGTCGACACGCCCGGTGCGACCCGCGAGTCGATCATCGCCGATCTGGACGCTGGGCGGCGGTGAGCACCACGGCGTCCGAATGGCCTGGCGCTGATCGGACTCGCCGCCACCTGCTGGCACCGTCACCGGTCCGGACCACCGGATGGCTGCCGGTCCGATCGTGACGATCCCGCGGGTGGATGTGGTGGTGGACGCGTCGGCCGTCGTGCTCGCCGTGGCCGGCAAGACACCCGAAGCGCTCGCGCTACGCACCCGGTTGGGTCACGCCCGCTGTCACGCGCCGCATCTGATCGACGCCGAGGTGGGCAACGTCCTCCGCCGCCACGTGCATGCCGGGCGGCTGACCGCGCAGGAGGCGTTCACCGGGTTGCGGGTCGCCTGCGTGCTCGTCGACCATCGGTATCCGCACACCGGTTCGATTCTCGACGTCGCGTGGGGACTGCGCGACAACGTCAGCCATTACGACGCGTTGTACGTCGCGTGGGCCACGCGTCTCGGCATCACGTTGGTCACCGGCGACTCGAGGTTGTCCAATGCGCCGTCCTTGCCGTGTGTGGTCGAGGTGGTCTGAACCATTTCGGGGCGGGCGGCCCCGCGGGATCGGTACGCTCGCCGGGGATGCCGCCGGAGCCGTTGTTCGACCACGTCGTCCTCACACGCTTCAGCGTCCGGATGGGCCTGGCGACGACGTTCACCGACGAGTGGCTCGCGTACCGGTGGGGTTTCTTCCGCGACGCGTTGGCGGCGTCGCTGGCCCGGCAGACCGAGCGGCGTTTCACCTGGCTGGTGTTCTTCGATGCTGCTTCACCGGACTGGCTGCGGGACCTGGTCGCCGAAGCCGCGCCGGGACTGTTCGAGCCGGTGTGGCTGGACGAGCCGTGGACGCACGAACCGATCCGTCGTGCGGTCAGCGCGGTCGCGAGTCGTCCGTATCTGATCACGACCCGCATCGACAGCGACGATGCAGTCAGCCGGTTCTTCATCGCGGACGTCCAGGAACGGTTCGACCATCAGGAATCGCTGTACGTGAACCTGATGCGGGGTGTCCAGGTCGATCGCACCGAGCGGCTGTTCCACGCGGACTTCGCCGAGAACGCGTTCATCTCGTACATCGAACGGCGCATCCCCGACGAACCGCCCCGCACGGTGTTCTGGTGCATGGCCCACGAGGAGTCGAGCAGTTTCGGGCCGGTCTTGAACGTGGTGGGGCCGGTGCGATGGATGCAGGTGATCCACGGATCGAACGTCGCGAACTCGGTGCGGGGTCTGCCCGCCCGACCCGACCGGATCACGCCGGCCTTCGACATCGACCTGCCCTTCACCGGAGCGCTCAGCGCGGCACGGTTCGTCGGGGAGTGGATCGTCGGCCTGGGCCGCCTGGTGCGCCTGTGGGCACGACATCCCACGTTCGCGCTCGTGTACTTCCGGGCGTTGCGGTTGCGGCTGCGGGGAACGACCACGGTTCCCCGGCACGTGCACCGGGAAGCCCGGGTGGTGGTGGGGTTGCGCCGACTGTGGCGTCGGGTCCGCGGCGGTGGGGCGAACGGTGTCGTTGGTGTCAACCCGGGGCGGGAACCGTGATCGCCAACGTCGACAACGCGGCGCGGACGTCGCCGGTGTCGTGGACCTGCACGGCTTGGATGCCGAACCGGCGAGCGGCGGCGACGTTGTCGGCCCGGTCGTCGAAGAACAGCACCGCTGCCGGGTCCACTCCCAGCCGGGCGCAGGCCTCGCGGTAGCAGGCCTGCTCGGGTTTGCGGTGCCCGAGTTCGTGGGACGCGAGGATGCGACCCAGATCGGCCAGTACCGGCGCGTAGCGCGCGCCGAAGGTGACGGCGTGCGCGGCGTTCGTGTTCGACAACGCCGCGATCCGGTACTTCGAGTCGTGCACCGCGGCGATCAGTCCGGTCATGCCGGGGATCAGGTCGCCGAAGATGGCGTTCCAGCCGGTGGCGATCTCGTCGTTGCCGATGTCGGTGCCGAGCTGGTGGTCCAGGATCGAGAAGTACTCGTTCGGGGTCAGTTCACCCCGTTCGAACCGTTCGTACGCGCCGGCCGTGGTGAACCGTCCGGCGATCGTCGCGGCGTCCAGACCCGAACACGACGACCAGTGGTCGAACGCACGGGTCCAGTCGTAGTCGAACACGACACGTCCCAGATCGAACAGGACGACCTCGACCCGGTCGGGATCCACGGTTCCTCCGGTCATGGCTCGTCCAGCCTGCCACACCCCGAATGGCCCGCTTTCCCACGGGCTGGGTGCGCCGTCAGCGACCGAGGGAGAGCACGTTCGTCAGGATCTCGTCGATCGCCAGCCGGGCTTCGGTGTCGAGCTGCCCGAGTCGTCGGACGAGACGGGCCGTGGACACGGCGCGTACCTGTTCGACCTGGAAGTCGGTCGCCTGGTCGAGTCCGTTGCGCGGGTCGGGGGTCGCGGTGATGTGCAGCGGGAGGTCGCGCCGTGTCGTGGTCCCGGGGACGACGATGACGAGTTGCAGGCCCGGGTGGTGGAGGTGGTCGTCCGAGACGATCACTGCCGGGCGGAGGAACGCCTGCTCCGGGTCGGCGGGTCGTGAGCCGAAGTCGATCGTCCAGATGTCGCCGCGGCGGTGGGTGGGTTCAAAGGCCATCGGCGCCGGCGCCGGCGTCGTCGAGGAGCTCGGTCTCGGCCCGGTGAGCAGCCGTGTCGGCCGGCAATTCGGCCATGACGGCGCGCCCGACTGCGGCGGTCGGTTGGCCCATGGACGCGTCCGTCGGTGGTCCACGGGCGCGTCGGGGTGGCCCCCGGACGCGGGGCGGGTTGGCCGGCAGGCGCGTCAGTGTGGCCCGCGGGCGCGGCGCCGGGGCCTCGCTGGTCGGGGGGCGCCGGGGGCCACCTTGTAGCGACTTTCGGGCAGCCCGTGGGGCAGAGTCGCTGTGAGGTGGTCCTTTGCGTCACCGGGGTACCGGGCCGGGGGTGGGGCACGGGTGGGCCGCGTTCCTGGGGTGGGCGCGTCCGCGCGCGCGCCGTGGCGGGTGCCGCCTGGGGGGTTCG
>CAZVFF010000222.1:0-255 GCA_964626395.1 uncultured Iamiaceae bacterium
CAACGCACGTCCGGTGGTCGGTGTGCCAGGCCTCCATGTCGGCCGGCGCAGCCGCCGGTACACCGATCGGTGCCCACAGGTCCAACCAGTCGGCCGCGGTTGCTTCGGCCGCGGCTCGCAGGGTTTCGCGCTGGTCTTGCAGTGCGGTCAGCTCGGCGTCGGCGTCGGCGATCCGGGCTTCGAGCGCGGCACGCTGTTCGACCGCTTCGGCTTCGCGCCGGAGGCGGTCGGCGATCTCGTCGGCGTCGACGACGG
>CAZVFF010000222.1:265-4367 GCA_964626395.1 uncultured Iamiaceae bacterium
GCCAGCCCGTCCCCGGAGGTGCCGGTCGTGTCCCCGTCGGAGTCGTCGCCGCGCCAGGCGCGTCGGACGCGGCGCCACGCCCGGTCCCGTCCCGCCCGGGCGTCGTCCAGGTCGGCGGTGGCCGGCGGCTCGGCGTTCCGCAGCAACTCGGCCAGCTGGTCGCGGCTGCGGGCCGCTTCGGCGCCCACCGTTTCGATCTTCTCGTCGACCGCGGTGATCGCCGCAGCGCGGGACGCGGCGTCGTCGCGGGCGCGACGGATGACGTCGATGGCCGGGACCGCGAGCGCGTCGACCGCCCGGGGGTCGACGCCGGTGAGCCCGAGGGCAGCGAGTCGGCCGGTGAGCTCGGCGTCGAGGTCGTCGAGTCGGCGGGCGTCCTCGACGCGGGTGGCTTCCAGGTCGCCGGCCTCGCGGATGCGGGCGACGACGTCGACCAGTGCCGACACGTCGCCCGGTTCGTCGAGTGCGGCCAGCCGGTCCCGTCGGGCGGTGCGCGCCGTCTCCGCCTCGCGTGCCGCGCCGGACGCGTGTTTCCGGGCGGCGACCAGGTCGGAGCGTTCCGCGGCCAGTTCCCGGATCCGGTGCGCACGGTCCACGGTGAGAACCGATCGTCCCTGGTCGTCCAGCGGGCAGCCGACGGGCAGCTTCTTGCGGAGTTCGTCGAGTTCGGCAGCCAGGGCCACCGACTTGGTTTCGAGTCCGGGGCGGTCCTGCTCGTTCTGGTCGTACCCGCCGGTCAGGGCGACGAGCGCGTCGATCTTCTCCTGCTGGTCCAGCAACACGGTGTCGACGGTCAGCGCCGCGAGCTTGTCGTCGAGCCGCTGGACCGCCGCCTGCGCGGTTCGTAGGGCCGCTTGCCCGTCGCGGCGGTCCGAGCGTGCCGCTTCCAGGCCGGGGCGGACCTCGGCGGCGACGGCCGGGCCTCGTGCGCGCAGTTCGTCCCGTGTCGCCCGGTGTTCATCGCGCAGGAGGAGGACCGGACGCGCCGTCCGTGCCTGCAGGAGGAGCGATCTGCGTGTCGACAGGGCGTGGCGCTGCCGGGCGGTGGCGTCGTGGTCCGCTTCGGCGGCGGCCAGTTTCGCGTCGAGGTCCAGCACCGCGGTGGCGCTCATGGACAGTTCGTTCGCTTCGGTGACGGCGGCGGTGTACCGCCCGAGTGCCGCGTTGAGCAATGGTTTGGACCCCGACGGCTTGAACAGTGCACCGGCACGGTCGTCGAGCGCGCGCAACACCGCCGTCAGATCGGTCGTGCCGCGGCTGGCGCTGAACAGGGCCTGTCCGAGTTCGCCGTCGGCGTCGAGCAGGGCCTCCCCGCCGGCCACGATCTCGGCGTGACCGATCGTGAACAGGCTCGTGAAGACCTCCCGGGTGACCCCGTGGAGGAACGTCGCCAGCTCGGCGTCGTCGATCGTTTCCCCGTCGGGGTCGCGCAGCGTGTTCGTCCGTTTCTTCACCCGGACGATCTCCAGGGTCCGGCCGTCGTCGTCGGCCAACCGTGCGGCGAGGCGCAGGTCCGGCATCTTGTGGATGAACGCGTGGGTCGTGCGCGTCGGGATGCCGTACAACAGTTGTTCGATGCCCGCCATCGCCGTGGTCTTGCCCGCCTCGTTCGGTCCCACGACCACGTGCACACCCGGTGCGGACAGGTCGAGGGTGGTGCCGGTGAAGATCCCGAACCGCGCCAGTTCGAAATGCTCGAACCTCATGCCCGTTCCTCCGCGAGCAACGCGACCACCAGTTCGAGGCTCGCATCGAGCTGCTCGGCCAGTTGTCCGACACTGCCGATACGCGACGGGTCGACCGGTGGCCCCTCGGGGGTCCGGGCGTCGGCGCCCAACTTCTTCCGCAGGTCCGCGAACACGTGCTCGTACGCCGCCAGGGCATCCGGATCGGCCCGCAGTGCGTCGATGCGTGCCGCCAGGGCACCCACGACGTCGTCGGCTCGCGCGGCGGCCAGGTCGGCGGGTCGGGTGGTGTCCACCTTCACCTTCTCGACCCAGAGCCGCCCGCGGGCGTTGGCCGATGCGCGGACATCGGCTTCGAAGCCGTGGGGGTCGGCCCACAGTTCGGCGTGCACCGGGCTGGCCCCGGTGATCTCCACGCGCACCGCGGCCAGGCGTCCGTCGGCGTCGTCGACGATGGTCGCGAAGCGGTCGGCGACCGAGGAGCGGACGTCGTCGACCGACACGTGATCCGTCGCGTCGATGGTGCACCTGTCCCAACGGACCACGTCGAGCACCAGGTGTTCGACGGCGGCCACCTCACCGTCCTCGATGGTGACCAGCGTGGCCCCCTTCGGGCCGGTCTCGCGGGCGTGGCGACCCTGGGTGTTCCCCGGGAACACGATCCACGGGTCCTCGTGGACGACCTCGCGGGCGTGGACGTGGCCGAGCGCCCAGTACCGGTAGCCCTTGGATCGCAACGCGTCGACCGTGGTGGGTGCGTAGTTGGCGTGCCCGGGGCGGCCGGTGAGGCTCGTGTGCAGCAGGCCGATGGTGAACAGACCCGGGTCCGCGTCGGGGTAGGCCTCGGTGAGGTCGGAGGTCTCATCGCGGGTGGCGTAGCCCCGGCCGATCACCTGCACACCGAGGTCGTCGAAGGTGACGGCCTCGGGCTCGGACGTGGACAGTGCGGTGACGTTCGACGGCAGGGTGAGGTTCCGGCTGATCCGGGATCGGGCATCGTGGTTGCCCGCGACGCTCACCACCGGGATGTCCGCTTCGGCGAGCCGATCGAGTTGGGCGTGCCAGAACAGCCCGGTGCCGTAGTCGGGCCAGTCGCCGTCGAAGATGTCGCCGGCCAACACGACCAGTGCCACCTCGTGGTCGATGGCCGCTTCGATGAGGTTCTCGGTGGCCCGCCGGGTGGCGCCACGGATCTCGTCGACGGGTGCACCTTCGTATGCGGTGAGCCCACCGAGGGGACTGTCGATGTGCAGATCCGCGGCGTGCAGGATTTTCATGGACCGGTTCCCTTTCCGCTCGACCGTCGTGACTCGCCGGGGACGTCCCGAAAAGGCGGTTTCCCAGGCCCGGATGACACTACCGGTGGCCTGTGACACCGGAGATTCGGCCCGGGTCGACATCGCTCGGGGACACCGCGGACGTTTTGCGGTAGCTTCCTGGCGTCCGCCGTGACCGACGACACAGGAGCGGGACGACATGAGGACATCGAGTACACGGATGGTCGTGACGGTGGTGGCGATGATGATCGGGGCGATGGTCGGGGCGGTTCCCGCCGGGTCGGACAGCCCGATCCCACCCGGTCAGGAAGGGAAGATCCCGCCCGGGGACTGGACCGCCGCCCAGATCGACACGATGCTCCACCTGATCGACGAGGCGGAGACGGTGCTTCCGGCGACCTACCCGATGGTGGCGACCGACGCGGAGCTGTCGGCCACCCTCGGCGCCATGGGGTACCACGACTTCGGCGTCGACGCCCCGGGCGGTTACGCCCACTGGATCAACAACAGCTACCTCGACGGCGACACCCTGGACCCGGCGCACGTCGAGTCGCTCGTGTACCGCTACGACCCCGACGACTCCGCGTACCACCTGGTGTCGGCCATGTACATGCTGGGTTCGGACTACGACGCCGACTCCGTTCCGGCCGAGATCGCCTGGCTGCCGGGCTGGCACGCCCACGGCGACCTGTGCGCCACACCGGACCTGCGGTTCGCCGGGTTCGCGCCGTGCTCCGGGTCGTCGATCCCGCTGACCAACTACCCGATGATGCACGTGTGGATCGTCGACAACCCGTGTGAACACCGTTTCGGCGGGGTCGACCAGGGTGGCCTGCACTGCGACGTGACCCACCACCACCCCGACGATCACGACCCTGACGGTCACGACCCTGACGGCCACGACCCTGACGGTCACGATCCTGACGGCCACGATCCGGATGGGCACCACCCCGGCGGAAACGAGCCGGACGGACATGAGCCGGGCGGGCCGGGCACCCCGAACGTCGCGGCGCCCACCGCGGGCCCGGCAGTGGCGGTGGAGGCCACCCCCACCTTCACCGGCTGAGCCTCCACCCGCCTCCGCCCCGCGCAACCCGGCCTCGCCCCCGAAGAGATGCGGCACGCCCGAGATATCGGCGA
>CAZVFF010000223.1:0-4342 GCA_964626395.1 uncultured Iamiaceae bacterium
CCTGCACATCGACTACCCCGAGATGGACCGCGAAAAGCAGATCATCCTCACCAAGGTGCCCGGGGTGACCGAATCGTTGGCCGACGAGATCACCCGCATCGTCCGGTCGATCCGCCAGCTGGAACTGAAGAAGGCCCCGTCGGTGTCCGAGACCCTCGACTGGGCCCGCACCCTGGTGCTCCTCGGTGTCGACAATGTCGACGAGGAGACCGCCGTCGGTACGGCGAACATCCTGCTCAAGTACCAGTCCGACATCGCCAAGGCCGTCAAGGAACTGGTCGCCAACCCGCCGTCGGTCGGTTCCCCCGGGGTCGGGAAGCTCTAGGAGCGACCCCGTGACCGCCGAATCCTCCGAGCCGACCGGCCCGTCGGGACCGCCCGGTGCCGACGGCGACGTCGCGCTCGTCGACGGCGATCCGATCTTCGAACTGCTCACCGGGTTCATCTCCGAGCTGCGTGACGCCGGGCTGCCGGTCAGCCTGACCGAATCCATCGACGCGATGCGTGCCGTGGAACAGATCCCCGTGGACGACCGGGAGACCTTCAAGTACGCGCTCGCCGGGACGCTCGTGAAGAACCACGCGCACTGGCGGACCTTCGAGACGGTGTTCGAGGTCTACTTCTCGTTGCGGGGATCGGCGTGGCAGATCGACGACGAATCCGCCCACGAACTCGACGAGATGCTCGACGAGATGATGGGCGCCCCCGGAGACGGGGAAGGCGACGGCCAGGGCCAGGGCGGCTCGGGCGAACCGCTCAGCGCCGAACAGCTCGCCGAGATGCTGTACCGGGCGCTCATGCGGGGCGACGACAGCCTGCTGCGGGCCATCGCCCGCCAATCGGTCAAACGGTTCGCCGGCATGGAACCGGGCCGACCCGTGGGGGGGACGTACTACCTGTACCGGACGTTGCGGAACCTGGACCTCGACGCGGTCATGGACCGGCTCATGGAGTCGACCATGGCCGACGGCACCGACCGGACCAGGCTCGAAGAACGCCTCACCCGCGACGAGTTCGAACACCGCATCGACCAGCTCAAAAAGGAGATCGAAGCCGAGATCCGACGCCGGCTGGTCGCCGACCGGGGCATCGACGCGATGTCCAAGACGCTGCGCAAACCCCTGCCCGAGGACGTGGACTTCATGCACGCGTCCCGCGAGGAGATGGACAGCATCAAAAAGGCGTTACAGCCGCTGGCACGCCGCCTCGCGGTGCGTCTGGCACGCAAACGTCGCCACAACCGCAAAGGACCCCTGGATTTCCGGGCCACGGTGCGCCACTCGCTCAGCTACGGCGGCGTGCCCGCCGAACCCCGGTTCAAGTATCCCCGGCCCCACAAGCCGGAGATCTTCGTGATCGCCGACATCTCCGGATCGGTGGCGTCCTTCGCCCGGTTCACCCTCATGCTGGTGCACGCGATCGCCAGCCAGTTCTCCAAGGTGCGGTCCTTCGTGTTCATCGACGGTATCGACGAGGTCACGTCGTTCTTCGACGGTGTCGAGGACGTCTCCGAAGCCGTGCACCGGGTCAACACCGAAGCCGACGTGGTCTGGGTCGACGGACATTCCGACTACGGGCACGCCTTCGAGGAGTTCCACAACCGTTGGGGTGCCCAGATCAGCCCGAAGACCACCGTGATCCTGCTGGGTGACGCCCGCAACAACTACCACGCGTCGGAATCCTGGGTCGTCAAGGAGATGCGGCACCGGGCCCGACACGTGTACTGGCTGAACCCCGAACCGCGGAACTACTGGGACACCGGCGACTCGATCGTGTCCCAGTACGGCGTGTACTGCGACGGCGTGTTCGAATGCCGCAACCTGCGCCAACTCGAACGGTTCGTCGAAACCCTCGACTGAGCGCGATCCCCGAAGGGTCGGTCGCCCTTCCGCCGAGGGACCCGTCGTGCCGGCAGCTCGCCCGTCCACCGGCTGAGCGGCCCACCGTGCCGGCAGCCCACCGGCCCACCGAGCCGGAGAATCATTCGCAGTGCAGACGCCGTTTCGTCGTCGTGCTCATGAACCCCGAACCGTCGTCGGCCGCGCGCCGTGCCGCGTGGATGTTCCCCGCCGAGTTGATCAACGACACGTGACTGAACGCCTGGGGGAAGTTGCCCAGCATCCGGCCCGAACGTGGGTCGTACTCCTCGGACAACAACCCGACGTCGTTGCACAACCCGACGAGCCGTTCGAACATCTCGACCGCCTCGTCGACCCGCCCCGCGAGCGCGTAGTTGTCGACCAACCAGAACGAACACATCAGGAACGTGCCCTCGGTGCCGTCCAGCCCGTCGTGACCGGTCGTGCGGTAGCGGTGCACGAACCCGTCGGTCATCAGGTGCTCCTCGATCGCGGCGACGGTGGCGACCACGTGGGGGTCGTCCGGGGCCAGGAACCCCACCAGGGGCACCAGCAGCAACGACGCGTCGAACTCGGACGACCCGTAGGACTGCACGAACGCACCGTCGGCGT
Source organism: uncultured Iamiaceae bacterium (assembly GCA_964626395.1). Classification (GTDB taxonomy): domain Bacteria; phylum Actinomycetota; class Acidimicrobiia; order Acidimicrobiales; family Iamiaceae; genus JAFDWI01. The sequence continues at coordinate 2,472 of CAZVFF010000223.1, forward strand.
CCACACCGTTGGCCAACACGTCGGCCTTGATGTCCGAAGCCAACGTGCGCCACGCGTCCAGGTCCACCGGGTGGTGGTGGCGGTCCAGTTCGGTGTGGATCCGTTCCAGGCCGAAGTGCTCCACCGTGGCGATCGCCCGGTCGACCGCGACCCAGGCCATCACCTTGGAATGGGTGAAGTGGCGACGACCACCGCGCACCTCCCAGATGCCGTCGTCGGGGTCCTGCCAATGGTCGGCGACGTACTCGACGAGGTTGCGTTGCAACGACCAGGCGTCCGCGTCGAAGGGCTGGCCTTCCACCGCGGACTGGTACAACGCATCGAGCACCTCGCCGTACACGTCCAACTGGAACTGGTCGGCGGCGCCGTTGCCGATCCGTACCGGTGTGGAATCCTCGTAGCCGGACAACCAGTCCAGTTCGGTCTCGGTCAGTCGACGTTCCCCGGCCGGGCCGTACATGATCTGCAACTCGGCCGGGTCGCCGGCCACCGAACGCAACAGCCAGTTGCGCCACGCCAACGCCTCGTCGGAGAACCCGGCGTTCTGCAACGCCATCAGGCTGAAGGTCGCGTCACGCAACCACACATAGCGGTAGTCCCAGTTGCGGACCCCGCCGATCTCCTCGGGCAGCGACGTCGTCGCGGCCGCGACCAGGCCGCCGGTGTCCGACAGGGTGAGTCCTTTGAGCACGATCGCGGACCGCACCACCTGCTCGGCGTAGTCCCCGACGTAGGTGCAGTGCTCGGCCACCCAGGATTCCCACCAGTGTTCGGCCTCGGCGATCGCGGTCGCGGCGTCCACCGGCTGGTGGCGGGGTGCGTGCGACGGATACCAGGTGAGGATGAACGGCACCTTCTCGCCCTTGTGGGTCGTGAAGGACGCCACCGTGGACAGGTCCTCGCCGTGCAACGGGATCGGCGTGGCCAACCGCAATGCCTCGGGTCCGCCGATCGCCTCGATACCGCCGGGGACACGGCGCACCCAGGGGATCAGCCCGCCGTAGTCGAATCGGATCGTCATGTGCATCCGCATCGGCACGTAACCCGAGGTGCACTCGACCCGGCGGATGATGCTGTGCCCACCGGTCTGGGGTGCCATGCAGTCGGTGACGGTGACCACCCCGGTGCGGGTGTGGAACGTGGTGTCCAACACGAGCGAGTTGCCCCGGTAGCGCCGCTCGACCCGTTCCACCGGGACCTCGGGTGCCAGCAGCCACCGCCCGTTGTCCTGTTCGTTGCCCAACAACGCCGCGAACGGGGCGCCCGAATCGAACCGTGGGAACGTCGCCCAGTCGATGGAACCGTCGGTCCCCACCAGCGCGCAACTCGACAGGTCACTCAACAGGGCGTAGTCCTCGATGCGCAGAGCCATGGCTTCCGTTCTAGCGGCCACGGCCCGGTTTCCCGGTGTGGATCGTCGGGTCGGGTCCGCTCAGGAAAGGTCCGGAGACCCGACGACGCACGACCACACCGACACGTCGGGTCCGTCGACCTCGACGATCCACGGCAGCAGCGACCGATCCGTCGGCGCGACGATCGACACGGCCGCACCCGGCTCCACGCCGCCGAGGTCGGTCCCGTACCCCGCCGGTGCCAACCGGCGGGCCGACACGCGGGCGGCCGAGGTGTCGGCGCCGACCAGCAGGGTGTCACCGGGTGCCAACTCGACCGGCCCGGACGAATCCGCCCGACGGGGTCGGTCGCCGTCCGGACACGTGTCGACGTCCCCGACCGGTCGGGACACGAGACCGACGTCGCCGACCAGGATCGCGTCCGCGTCCCGGCGGGCGTCGGGGTTCCCGGTCCGGTCCGGCGTGAGCCCCTCCACCGGCGAACCGACCGTCGCGACCATCTCCAGGTACTCACCGACG
>CAZVFF010000224.1:0-4312 GCA_964626395.1 uncultured Iamiaceae bacterium
CGGCGAGCAGACCGTCGTCGGCTTCGGACAACGCGAGCATCTCGTCGATCACGAATCCGAGGTCGGCGGGTTGGCTCGCGACGTCACCCGCGGTCGGGCCCCCGGGCGCCGCGGAGTTGCTCAACGGGAAGGCGGGAGCGGCCACGACGAACCCGGCGGAGGCCCACCCGGCCAGGAGTGGCTCGTACACCCCCGGGTTCGCACCGAGACCGTGGCCGAACACGACCAGCGGGAACGGCCCGTCGTCGGTGGCCGGCCGCGCGTCGGGGTCCGCGGACAGCGCGGCGGCTTCGTCGAGCAACTCCCCCGTGGCCGGGTAGAAGATCGTCGTGTCGAGGGTCCGGGTGCCCTGTTCGGGTTCGTCGCCGGCCGCGGCGGTGGGCCGGGTCTCGTCGACGAAGACGTCCGTGATCACCCCGACCGGATGGGCGACCGACGCCGTCGCCGGCGCCGAGGTGGTGGTGGCGTCCGCCGCGACATCGGATCCCGCCCCGGACGAACACCCGGCAGCGATGGCCAGAACGGCCATCGCGAACACTGACGGTATCCCTGCACGTCGTTCGTTTCGCCGCATCCCAGCGACCCTACCCGGGCCGAGTGACGGGACCGGCGGGTGGAACGAACTCGGCCGACGGAACCGTGGACGAGCGGCGGGGTCGGGGTAACGGGGCATCGCGGGCACGTCGATCCCGCGGGTGGCAGGATCGTCACCGGTCGGCACTCCGCGCCGGCGCGCCGGTTCGAAGGATGTGCGATGGACATCGACCCGATCGAGGATCTGCGGTACGCGATCGAGTGGTACCGGGACGTGGTGCCGCCCGCCGATTCGTTCGACGGCCCGTCGGCGCCACCGGCCCGCGAGATCCGGGCGACCCTGGAGGAGTACTCGTCGTTGCTGGCGCCGTACGCGCTCCCGGTCGAGATCGAATGGTTCTGGCGGACCTGGAGCGCGCAGGCGGTGTACGGGCTGTTCGATCTGCTCGCCGCCCCGCAACTCGACACCGCGGAGTCGTCCCTGTACACCTGGACGATGCATGCGGACATCCGCTCCGGGGGCGAGATCCAACTTCCGTCGAACATGGTGTCGGTGCTGTATTCCAGCCACTGGTTCCACCTGACCGACGTCACGGCGACCGGCCCGGATCGCCCCGGTGTGCTGTGGGACTGGGGCTACGGCTCGATGAACTTCGAGTTGCGCCACGCGTCGCTGGCCGCGCTGTTCCGTGCCACCACCGAGATGCTGGAGCTGCGCGGCGAGCCCGTCCCGACCGTCCAACCCGAACGGATGTGGTCCAGCCCGGCCGAGAACGACCCGTCGTTCCACACGATCACCGAACGTCACCTGGTCGCGGCCGGCCTCGGCGACGCGGTGCGAATCGTCCCGTCGGAGGACCACCTGGCGTGGCCGGTGCCGTGGCGGAACGCGACCGGTATCGGCCGGGACGCGACCGCGACCTCCCAGCCGACCCACACCGCGGCGTCGTTCATCGAGGCGGCGCGCCACGGCCCGGTGACCGGCCGTCTGCACGGGACGTGTCGGGAACGCATGGGTGGCGGTTTCGGACCCGGTGGGTCGTTCGGGGCGATCATGGTGTTCACCGACCACACCGGCACGTTGCCGCTCGCGCTGTTCGAGGGTGTCAGCGTCGTCGGTGGCCGCAGCGGCCGCTTCGAGGTCGAGGTCGAAGCCACCGAACCGGTGGGTGACCTCCCCTCTTCAGACCTGTCCGCGCGGATCCAGGCCGCCGCGCTCAGCGGCGATCCGGACGCCGCCGAAGCGGTGGGCACCGAGTTGATCGCCGCCGCGTCCGAAGCCATTCGCCATCTGCCCCGTATCACCCGGATGGTCGCCCTCGGGTCCTGAGGTGACCACGCCCGGGTCGCGGTCGCGGTTCAGCCGGCCGGGGCGGGTACGTGCAGGGTGGGGTCGTCCTCGGCGCCGCCATCGTCCGTGGGACGCCCACCGCGTCTGAAGCTGGGCAGGAACAACGCCGGGATGACCGTGGCCGCGACGATCACCACGCTCACGGTGAAGGTGAACCGGAACGCCTCGGCCGCGCCCTCGAGGATCCCGGCCAGCACCTCGGGGGGCACCTCGGCACCCGCTTCGGCCCCGGCGTCCCCGGCCATGCCGATGCCGTGGTTCAGCATCTGGGCGGTCAGGATCACCGACATCACCGCAGCGCCGATCGAGGCGCCGGTCTGTTGGACGATGTTCATCAGCGTGGAGCCCCGGGCGACCTGACGGTCCCGCAGGGTGGCGAGCGCCGAGGTCATCAGCGGCATCATCGTGCAACCGGTGCCGAGCCCGACGATGAACAACGCCGACGAGGTGTACCAGAACGACGTGTCCACGCCGACCTGGGTGAACAGACCGAGGCCGACCAGGATCAGCGCGATCCCCGGGAGCACCACGAACCGGGAGCCGATCGAGTCGACCAGACGTCCACCGATGGGCATCGACAGCATCGCACCGATCCCCTGGGGGGCGACCAGCAGGCCCGCCATGGTGGTGGATTCACCACGCACCTGCATGAACCAGCTGGGCAACAGCATCATCGTGCCCATGAAGGCGACGATGAACACGATCAGGGTGACGACCGAGGTGGTCAGGTTGCGGTCACGGAACAACGACAGGTCGATCAACGCGTTCTTCTTGCCGAGCGCGTGGAACACGAAGCCGACCATCAACACGGCGCCGATGATGCCGGGGATCAGCACCTTGGCCGAGCCGACGGTGCCCTCACCGGGGATCGACGACACGCCGTAGAGGAACGCGGCCAGCCCCGGGGAAAGCAGCAGCATGCCGAGGAAGTCGAAGCGTTCGGATTCGCTGCCCTCGTCCGAGGGGAGGATCTTCGCTCCGGCGAGCAGCGCGGCGGCACCGATCGGCACGTTGATCAGGAAGATCCAGTGCCAGGAGGCGATGTCGATCAGGTAGCCGCCCAGGATCGGCCCGCTGATCGGCCCCAGCAGCATGGGGATGCCGAGCAGGGCCATCATGCGGCCGATCCGACGGGGGCCGGCGGCCTTGGTCAGGATCGTCATCGCCAGCGGCATGAGCATCCCACCACCGAGACCCTGCAGGACCCGGAACCCGACGAGCATCGGCAGCGACGTGGCGGTGCTGCAGGCGATCGACCCGGCGATGAACAACACGATCGCGATCAGGTACAGACGTTTCGTGCCGAACCGGTCGGCCGCCCAGCCGGTGATCGGGATCACGGTGGCCAGGGCCAGGGTGTAGGCGGTGACCGCCCACGCGACGTCCGCGTAGCTCGCTTCGAAGGTGTCCTGGAAGGTCGGGATCGCGACGTTGACCACGGTCATGTCGATCGCGGCCATGATCACGCCGAGCACGATGGCGCCGGCGATCTTGAACAGGTCGCGGTCCAACTCGGTCGGGTGGTCGTCTTCGGCGGTCGTGGCCGCGCCCGTGGGCGGTACGGGGGTTTCCATCGTCATCGGGGGTTCCTCGGGTTTTCGGTGTGCCGCGCCCGGGGGCGTCGGCTTCGGCTCGGTGCGTTCATCGGGTTCCGGTGGCCGCCGTGCGCGGGGGGTCCGCGCACGACGAACCGGCCGCGGTCGGCGTTGCATCCAGGGCGGCTTCGATCGCCGCGGCGAGTCGCTCGGCGATCCCGTCGGGCAGGTTGTCGCTGAACCCGCGGATGTGTTCGGTGATCGCGGTGCGGTGGATCTCCATCAGTGCCCGCCCGGCGTCGGTGAGCTCGACCAGTCGGGTCCGACGATCCTCGGGGTCTTCGCGTCGTTCGACCAGTTCCTCGCCGACGAGATGGTCCACGGCCCGACCCGCGGTGGGCAACGACACGGCGAGCCCGTCGGCCAGGTCGGTGATGGCGAGTGGACTGTCGGCCTCACCCAACAGTGCGACGGTCCGCATCTGGGTCATGGTCAGGTCCATCTGCACGAGCGCGTCGAACGCGGTGGTGTCGACGCCGCGACGGATCGTCTCGAACAGACGACCGATGAGTTGGTCGAGCGTGGCGCTGCGGGTAGCGTCACGGGTCGCTCCGGGCATGCCGAGATGCTAACGGCGGCGCAACTGTTTCACAAAAGCAACTGATCCGGAACGAGGCTTCCTCGACGGGCAGGGCATTGGTCCCGAGTCTCGCGGGTGGACCGGCTCCATCCGTGGTCGTGCGAGCCGGCCATCCCGGCATCGGGGCCGGCCGTGCCGTCGCGGAACGGCGCTCCACTCGCCGCCGAACCGCCGAGAGGCGATGGACGTGTGATGTTATGATGCGTGTATGCGCACCACCGTTTCACTGGATGCCGAGGTGCACGAAACACT
>CAZVFF010000225.1:0-4312 GCA_964626395.1 uncultured Iamiaceae bacterium
CACGGTCGGGTAGCTCAGTTGGCAGAGCGCACGCCTGAAAAGCGTGAGGTCACCGGATCGACGCCGGTCCCGACCACCACCTCCACCGGAATTCGGAGCGTTCCGTCCCGTGTGGGACGATTCCGCTCCGAATTTCGTGGTGGGGCGAACGGTTCCGCGATCCGGCCGCCCGCTCGGTCCGAGCCTCGGACCGGCCCCGAGGATCAGACGCCGATGACCGCGATCGAGATGGTGCCGTCACCCGCCGAGTGGTAGTCGAGTTCCAGGTCGCCCTTCGTGGCGCTCGTCGAAGGCCCGCTGTCGTCGACCTCGAACCCGTCGGCTTCCAGTTGGGCCGAATAGGCGTCCATGATCTCGTCACCGTCGGTTTCCATCGACGGGTCGACGATGAACATCAGCTGCATGAACGAACCGTCGGGCTCGCCCTTGTTGATGATCTTGACGTCGGAATATTCGGGCAACGGGACGTCGGGGAACGCATCGGGGACCTGCCCCGCGGCCGAGGACGACCCACCATCATCGGACGTGTCGCCGTCGTCGGTCTGTCCGGACACCTCGACGGTCTCGGCGTCACCACCCGAGGAGTCCGAATCCGACGAACACGCCGACACGGTGAACACCCCCAGGGTGGCGATCAGGGCGAACAGGACGTGCAGTCGTTTGCGCACAGCTGACGAACGAACCCGGGACATCGTGACACTCCTCGTTTTCGCGAACGGATTCCGGCCCACTGTGGCACAGATCCGACGATCACCGCGACGACCGTGCGACGCACCGGGTCGTCGCAGCGCACCGGGCACCGGCCCGTCGGGTGATCAGGCCAGGCCGAGGACGCCGAGCAGTTCGGCGTGGTCGCCGATCACGTGATCGGCCTCGATCAGCGGCGAATCCGGCATGGCCGGGTCGTCGTGCACGCCCGTGTAGCGCACCGCGGTCATACCCATCGACAACGCACCGAAGACGTCGGTTCTGCGCAGGTCACCGATGTGCGCGGCACGTTCGGGGGCGATCCCACCCAGCCCGTCGAGCGCGTGACGGAAGATCTTCGCGTCGGGTTTGTACACCCCGACCTCGTCGGAGAACGACCAGTGGTCGAAGAATCCGAGCGCACCGTCGATCCGAAGGTAACGGCGCAGGATCGGAGACGGGGTCAACCCGACGTCGCACACGATCCCGACCCGCACCCCCCGGGTCCGCAACGCCTCCAGCACCTCGAGCACCCCCGGGTTCAGCAACGGTCGGTGGTCCATCGGCGGGTCGACGATCACGTCGAGCATCGCCGCCTCCAGCGCGGGGTCCCGCGGGATCCCGAGCCGGTCCCCCATGACCGTGATCACGTCGGCCGCGCCGAAGGGCACGTTCTCGGTCCAGTGGCGCACGTACTCGTACCAACCGGCGGTGATCGCGGCGTCGAGTGCTCCGGCTTCCACCGGGTGACCCGCTTCGTCGAGGATCACCGTCCAGGCACGCGCCCGGTCGTCCTTCTTGTCGCGGTCCTCACGGACCAACGTGTTCCAGAAGTCGAAGGTGACCGCCTCGACGGTCATCGTCGGCCCGGTGTCCTCAACGGCAGACCCCGTCGGCACGGGCCGCGTCGGCGACCGCTGTGGCCACCCGGGTGGACACCATCGTGTCGAACACCGACGGGATGATGAACTTCGCGTCGAGTTCGTCGTCGTGGACCGACTCGGCGATCGCCTTCGCGGCGGCGAGCTTCATGTGCTCGGTCACCCGGGTCGCGCCGGCGTCGAGCGCGCCACGGAAGATCCCGGGGAACGCCAACACGTTGTTGATCTGGTTCGGGAAGTCCGAACGACCGGTCGCGATCACTGCGGCGGCACCGTTCGCCTCCTCGGGGCGGATCTCCGGTTCCGGGTTCGCCAGTGCGAACACGATCGGATCCGACGCCATGGTGCGCAGATCGTCCGCGGTGACCAGCCCCGGGCCGGACACGCCCACCAACACGTCCGCGCCTTTGAGCATCTCGCCCAGGCTGCCGGTGCGCTGTTCGGGGTTGGTGTTCTCGGCGAGCCGCTGCTTGGCTTCGTTCAGGTCGGTGCGACCCCGGTGGATCGCGCCCTTGCGGTCGGTGCCGATCACCACTGGCACCCCGGCGTCACGCAGGATCTTCGAGATCGCCACACCGGCCGCGCCCGCGCCGGCGATCACGATGCTCAGATCCTCCATCTTCTTGTCGACGATCTTCAGCGCGTTGCGCAACGCGGCGAGCACGACCACCGCGGTGCCGTGCTGGTCGTCGTGGAACACGGGGATGTCCAGGCACGACTGCAGGCGTTCCTCCACCTGGAAGCACTGCGGAGCGGCGATGTCCTCGAGGTTGATCCCACCGAACACCGGGGCGATGCGGCGGATCGTCTCGACGATCTCGTCGACCCGGGCCTCCTCGGAGGTGCCGTCGGGGATGTCCACACAGATCGGGAAGGCGTCCACACCGGCGAAGTTCTTGAACAACAACGCCTTGCCCTCCATGACCGGAAGGGCGGCGCCCGGGCCGATGTCACCCAGGCCGAGCACCGCGGTGCCGTCGGTGACGATCGCGACCGTGTTCTTCTTGATCGTCAGGTCGTGGATGCGGGGCGGTTCGGCCTCGATCGCCTTGCACACCCGGGCCACTCCGGGGGTGTAGGCCATCGACAGGTCGTCGCGGTCCCGGATCGGCATGCGGGTGAGCACTTCGATCTTGCCGCCGTCGTGCATCTCGAAGGTGCGGTCACCGGCTTCGAGGATTTCGACCCCGTCGAGGCCCTCGATGGCGGTGCGGACATCCTCCATGTGGGTCTCGTCGATGCAGTCGACGATGACGGCCTCGTCCAGGTAGTCACCCTTGGCTTCGAACCCGGCCAGTGCCCCGATGTTGCCGCCTACCTCGCCGATCGCCGCAGCCAGACGGCCCAGCGCACCGGGCTTGTTGTCGAGGCGCACCAAAAGGCGCACCGAGTACGCGGCAGAAGGCGTGTTCGTCATGTTTCGACGCTACCAAGGACGAAACACGGTCCCCCAACCTCCCCTCCCCATTTCTCGAACTTCGTCACGACTTCGAGTCCAGGAAACCCCCAACGCGCTTCATCCGGCAAGCACCCCGAACGCAATCCGAACTTCGTCACGACTTCGAGTCCACGACACCCTGAACGCGCTACATCCGGCAAGCACCCGGGTCGTGCCGACGCAGGGGCGGGACCGGCACCGGAGACGGTTCAGACTCCGCTCTCGTAGGGGAACCCCAGCTCCGGTGCGGTGACCAGTGCGCGCACCGCAATGCCCTCGTCGGCGGCCATCGCCGTCACCGTGCCGCCCCGATCGACGACCGGTACGAGCAACACCGGAGTCGCACCGACCTCGCGGATCACCCGTGCGGCCTCCAGCATCGACACCCCGCGGGTGACGGCATCCTCGGTGACCGCAACCCGGTCCCCCGGTTCGAGCACCCCGGCGATGCGCCCACCCCCACCGTGGTCCTTGGTCTGTTTCCGGACGCTGAACGCGCGCAGCATCCGGCCACGCGTCGACGCGATCCCCGCAGTGGCGAACGCGGCGGCATCCGCGCCCATGGTCAACCCGCCCAAGGCCGTCACGTCGTCGGGGATCGTCGCCAGCAGCGCCTCGGCGACCAGCAACATGCCGGTGGGGTCGCACGTGGTCGCCTTCACGTCGATGAACCAGTTCGACCGCTTCCCGGACTTCAATGTGAACTCGCCCGTGCGTACCGCGTGGTCGAGGAGGTGGTCCCGCAACTCGGGGAATCGGGCATCGGGCAGGCCTCGGGTCGATTCGTCCGGAGTCGTCATGTCGACCACGCACGCTACCCGACCGGAGCGAGGCTGCCCGTCGGGGTTTCATCACGAGCTTCCGACCATGACCGGCACGTGAGTCCAGCGCGAGGCCGTTCATTGAACCGTGGCTGCCACCCGCCCCCGATCCGGGTTCGAAGAAGTGTCGGGAGCTGGTGGCACCGCCCGGGAGGACGGCGGCGCTCACCCCTGGGGTGTGGTGAGGTCGACGTGCTCGGCCCGGGCGATCTCCAGCGCCTCGGTCACACCACGGCGGGTCTGGAACTCGAGCAGGCGTTGCAGGACCATCCGGAAGTGCAGGGTCGGCTCCACCCAGGCCGGCGCGACGATCCGCCGGGCGCGTTTGGCGATCCCCACTTCGAGCGCGTCGATACCGCCCTCGACCGGATGCACGTTCGTGATCGACAGGTCCGCGAACGACTCCGCCGCTCGAGTCCCGAATCCGCGATCGACCATGTCGGTGTCCAGTTGCGCGTAGTACGCGACACCGACCCGACACCCCG
>CAZVFF010000226.1:0-4290 GCA_964626395.1 uncultured Iamiaceae bacterium
CGTGGTGACCGGTGGCGATCCGGTCGAAGCCCAGGGTCCGGGCGCGTTCGGCGAGTTTGGAGAACTTGATGTGGCGGTTGCACTCGATGCACGGGTTCGGCGTGAGCCCCTTCGCGTGGGCCTCGATGTACGGCTCGACGACACGGGCGTTGAAGTCGTCCTCGAAGTTGAACGTGTGGTGTTCGATCCCCAGGTGGTCGGCGACCCGGCGGGCGTCGTGCACGTCCGAGATCGAACAGCACCCGTTGTCGGATTCCCCACCCCACAGCTTCAGCGTCACCCCGACCACGTCGTGACCCTGCTCGAGCAGCAGCGCCGCCGCGACCGACGAGTCGACCCCGCCGGACATCGCGACCATGATCCGTTCGGCGCTGCTCATGCGGCTTGTCCCTTCGCCAATCGGGTCACGACGCCGGTCACGATCTCGACGGCCCGGTCGATGTCGTCCGGGGTGGTGTCGCGACCGACCGAGATCCGCAGCGCCCCCCGGGCGACGGGTGCGGGCACACCCATGGCGGCGAGCACGTGCGAGGGCTCCAGCGCCCCGGCGGCGCACGCCGACCCGGCGGAGGCCTCGACACCCGCGTCGTCCAACAGGAACAGCAGCGCCTCGGACTCCAAGCCGGGGAAACACACCTGGACGGTGCCCCCGACCAGCCCGGCGCGGTCGTCGCGCTCGGGCCGGGCGGGTTCGACGACGGCGTCCACCCCGACGGTGATCCCCTCGACGAACCGGTCACGCAACGACGCCGCCCGCGCGGCCGCGTCGTCGCGTTCGGCAGCGGCGAGCGACAGGGCGCGTGCGAACGCGATCGCGCCCACGACGTTCTGGGTGCCGCTGCGGCGTTCGTTCTCCTGACCACCGCCACGCAACCGGGCCGCGACCGACGTACCGCTGCGCACCACGAGCGCGCCGGTACCGACCGGTCCGCCGAGTTTGTGGGCGGTGACGGTGACCAGGTCGGCCGAGGCGGCGTGCACCGCCAGGTCCAGCCATGCCGCTGCCTGCACCGCGTCGGTGTGCACCGGCGTCCCGGGGGCGAGTTCGCGGGTCAGTGCGGCGGCCTCGTCGAGGGGCTGGCGGACACCGTTCTCGTTGTTGACCAGCATCACCGACACCAACGCGACCCCGTCTGCGTCACGTTCCCTGGTCAGGGTGCCACCCAGGGCATCCAACGACAGTCGACCACGGTCGTCCACGGCCACCACACGGCCGTCCAGGGCACGCACCGGTTCGAGCACCGAGTCGTGTTCGACCGCGCTGCACAGCACCACCCCGGGTCGCCGCTCGGCGACACCGTTCACGGCGAGGTCGTTGGCCTCGGTGCCACCGGAGGTGAAGACGATCTCGTCCGAGTCGGCACCCAGCACATCGGCGACCTCGTCACGGGCGTCGTCGAGCATCCGGCGGGCACGACGCCCCGCGGCGTGCAGCGCCGACGGGTTGCCGAGACCGAGCGCGCCGACCGACGCGATCAGTTCGGCGATCTCGGGGCGCAGCGGTGTGGTCGCCGCGTGATCCAGGTGGATGGACACCACGGCAAGGATAGGACCCGACGGGCCGAACGACACGGCCACCCGACCGCGGGCCCCGACGCGATCAGCCGGGTCCGCGCACCGCTGCCGCCCATCCACGAAATTCGTACGGAAAAGCCGCCCCCGGCGGCTTTTCCGTCAGAATTTCGGCTGGTGGGGATCCCGGGGCGTGGGGTTCGGCGGGTACCGGGGCCGGGACGACCGCCGTCGCGTTCGAAGTCGCGGGAACCCCGGCGGCGATGTTCCGATCGGCGGGCGGGGCGTTGTTCGCGACGACGACCGCTGCGACGGCGAACACGACGCTCAACCCGATCCCCAGCGCCCAGGTCAGTGCACCCCGGGCTCGCGGGTTCGCGCCGCGCAGACGTTCGGGGAGGTCGACGATCACCAGACCGGCGATGGCACCGCCGATCAACCCCCCGACGTGACCGCCCACCGAGATGTAGTTCGACAGGGTGAAGGTGATCACCAGGTTGATCACGACCACACCCAGCAGTCCGGTGTCCTGCAACGCGATGCCCCGTGCCCTGGCGATCGCCAACATGGCACCCATCAGACCGAAGATCGCGCCCGAGGCGCCGACGGTGATCGAATCGGGCGACGCCACGAGCGCGCCGAGGGACCCCGCGAACAGCGACGCGAAGTAGATCAACCCGAGTCGGGTGCGGCCGAGCTGGGTCTCCATGATCCGACCGAGGATGTACAGCATCCACATGTTGACCGCCAGGTGGATGATCCCGGCGTGGACGAACCCCGAACTCAACAGCCGGTACCACTGGCCTTCCGCGACGCCGTCGATCGGTCCGACCCCGAGTCCGATCGCGTTGACGTACTTGTAGTGGCTGGCGAACAGCGCGCCCTCCCAGATCGCCCCGGAGGACGTGTCCAGCAGGCTCCGGGGTTTCCAGATGATCTGGCCAGCCACCCAGACCACGATGTTGGTGGCCATCAGGATGATCGTGAGAAGCGGTTGTCCGGATCGCAGACCCGGCGCACGCACCACGCGGGTGTGTTCCTTCGCGAGGCACTCGGGACAGTGGAACCCGACCGAGGCCTGGTTCATGCACTGCGGACAGATCGGCCGGTTGCAGCGCTGGCAGACGACACCGGCGGGCGATTCGGGATGGCGGTAGCAGGTGCGGACACCCTGGGGTGCGGAGCTCACGGGTCGGTCAGGTTACCGGCTGGACGCCGTTTCACCCCGCGTCGGGGGCGTTCTCGACGATCAGACGTCGCAACGCCGCGGTGGGGACCCGTTCCAGGTCGGGTCGGTTCGCTCGTTCGTAGGCGATCTCGTAGGTGGCCCGGGCGACCGAACCGAGCGACACCCAGGCGGCGGTGTCGACGCTGTCGGGGATACCCCGTGCGTCGCGGTAGGCCGTGAGGAACGCCCGGGCGTTGCGGTGCACCCAGGCCCGCGCATCGGTGTCGAGGGTGGCCGCTTCGGGGTCGGTTTCGGCCCGCACGGCCCGGGTCATGGCGGTGACGTAGTCGAACGAACGCAGCATCGACCCCACGTCGAACCAGCCCGGGCGCGGGCGCCGACGTTCCGCGGTGTCCAACAGCGGCGCCCCTTCGAAATCGAGGATGAGCCAACCCTGGTCGCTGCGCAGCAACTGACCCAGGTGCAGGTTGCCGTGCACCCGGATCGTGGGGACCCGTGGTTCGAGACCGGTGCGGCACCGCGCGGCCCAGGCGTCGATCGCGTCGGGTTCCAGTCCTTCGACACCGAGGCCACGCACGTCGGTCGCGAGGGTGTCGACCAGCTCGTCGCGGTCGACGTCGGTGACCCCGTACGCGGCCTCCGAGGCGGTGTGCATGCGTGCGAGCATCTCGCCGATCCGTCCCGCTTCGGCCGAGAAGTCACCGGGGCTCAGACGGGTGTCCAACCCCGAGGCGAACAATTCACGCAACGAACCCTCGGCGAGGTCGAACCCGTTGGCGGCGCCCGGCAGGAACGGGCGACGCAATGCCAGGTCCAGATCCAGGTGGCGCCAGGACTCGACCGTCTCGAGCGTCGCCCGGAACCCGTGCTCCCAGAGTTTGGCGGGCATCTCCACGCCCGGGTTGGCGCCGTCGTGGATCCGTCGGAACACCTTGCACAGCCACCGTTCGTCGGCCACGACCGACGTGGAGGTCTTCCCGGCGGTGAGTTTGCGGACGCTTCGCACCCCGTCGAGGTCGCCGAACATGCCGTGCAGCGCGGCGATCGTCAGTTCCGGGTCGACCAGGGCGTCGTAGGCCAACCATTCATTGCCGTCACCGGCGAGTGTGCCCACGATCCGCGATGTCGCGCCGATCAGGAAACCGGGTGACGGCACCGAGGGTCGCAGGCCGATGAACACCTGGTAGGAGCCGACGTCGCGACCGTCGAGTGTGGTGTCCAACAACGCCCACACCAGCCCCGGGTCGCCGTCGCGCCACACCTCGCGTTCCCGCACGGTGGCGCCCACCTCGGCCGGGTCGCCCGCTCTCAGTCGCGCCTGCGCCTCACCGTGGGCGAACCAGGGTTGTCGGGCCAGGTAGGCGGGCAGGTGGGCGTCGAACGCGTCTCGGTCGATCATGGTTGCATCGGGGTCTCCGGTACCAGAGTGAACCAGAAGAACCCGTACGGGGGAAGGGTCAAACCGAACGGTTCGGCGGTGATGACGCCGAACGGCACCTGCCCGATCATCTCCACCGCCGTGCAACCCGCGTTCGCCCCCAGGGTCATTTCGGCGGGTTTGGCGAGCCCGGTCAGGTTGTTGTCGCACA
>CAZVFF010000227.1:0-4272 GCA_964626395.1 uncultured Iamiaceae bacterium
TAAGCTCAAGCGAGACGCGTTGGCTCTGCACACCCGACCGCGCCACGGGTTTGCGTTTCAGTTACTGCACGAGGTCCAAATTGGGGGAGGCCTCGTCGATCCGCTCGTCCCGTTCGGCCCGGGTCAGTTTGCGGGGATGGTCCTCGCCGTCGACGCGGTACTCGCGCACCGTGAGCGGCGACGCGATGTTCTTCGCGACGGTCTGGTGCGGGTACAGCGCGTACGACTGGAACACCATCGCGACGTCCCGTTTGCGGGGGTCGACGTCGTTGACGACGGCCTCGCCGATCCGCAGGGTGCCCTCGGTGATGTCCTCGAGTCCGGCGATCATCCGCAACGCGGTGGTCTTGCCGCAACCCGACGGACCGAGGAGCACCAGGAACTCACCATCGGTGATCTCCAGATCCAGGTCCGCCACGGCGGTGACGTCCCCGTAGCGTTTGGTCACCCCCTCGAAGGTCACGCCGGACATCAGGAACCCACTCGCAGAACTGGCATCGCGGGAAACACTAGAGGACGGCCCGTCGGTTCCGTGGACATTCGTCGACGACCCCGCTCACCCGGCGTAGCGGGGCTCGTGGACAACGGGCCTGGCCACCGGGGCGGACCCGACCCGCGGCGAACCCGACCGCAGCGAGTGCGACACATCCGACGAACGTTCGTCGGGCACGGTGCCGATCGTCGTGGAGGGCTCGGCCGGCATCGTGGTCGACGTCGTGGTCGACGTCGTGGTCGACGTCGTGGTCGACGTCGTGGTCGGGTCGTCGGTGGAACCGCCCGACGGGCAGCCCGGGATGTCGTCGTAGTCGCCGTCCAACGCACCGCCGTCGGCGTCCGCCAACGGCGCCAGGCCGAGCAGCGACACGATCGTCGGACCGATGTTCACGTGACAGACCCGCACCGGTTCGCCCCGGTGGCCGACGCCGGCACCGGCCATGAAGAACGCCGCGTCCACCTCGTCGCTCGATCCGTGGTCGCCCATCGGATGCGGTACGGGCAGCACACCGGTACTCCAGCCCGGGGCGGCCTCGAGGATCAGGTCACCGAAATCCGGGTTCATGTGCATCTCGGCCTGGTCGGACCGGTCGAACACCCGGGCGATCCCTTCGGTGGCGAGCCCGACCCGCGCCACGTCATCCAGGGCGTCCGCGTCATCGGCGAGGTCCCCGACCAGGTAGATGCTGGTCGCCCTGCCCGCGGCAGGGACGATCAGCACGTTCGCGTCCGGATCGAGGGTCTGGCCGTCCAACAGCAGCATCTGGGTCCGGTACCCGGCGTCGCGCAGCGCCGTGTTCAACGGCAGGGTGTTGCGCCGCGTGTAGCTGCTCATGCCGTGGTCGCCGGTGACGATCACCGTGGTGGTGTCCGCGATCCCGAGCTCGTCGAGCGTGTCGAGCAGGCGGCCGATCTGGGCGTCGGCGTCGGCGAGCGCACCGGCGATGGCCGGCGACTCGGCACCCTCGGCGTGCCCGATCGTGTCGATCTGGGGGCAGTACACCCCGAGCAGGGTGGGGATCCGGGGCACGGTGACGCTCGTCCCGTTCGAGTCCACCGGCTCCCGACGGAGCATGGCGATCGCGTCGTCGAACATGTTCGAGCACTCCCCACCCGGTTGGGTGTAGAGCGCCTCGGGGTCGCCGTAGGCGGCCCCGTTGCCCCGGAACGCGAAATACTGCGCGGCGCCCACGGTGCCGCCCGCGTCGGTGACGGCCGCAGCGACCGTCGGCACCCGCGACGGCGGGCTCCCGGTGTGGAACGCGCCGGTCGCACGGTCGAAGTAGTAGGTGAGCGTGCCGTTCGTCGACGGCCACGTGCCGCTCGCAATCGCCGTGAACGACGGGGTCGTGATCGGCAACATGACCCCGCTCGTGATGCCGTGAACCCCTTCGGCGGCCAACCGGTCGAGGTTCGGCGTGGCCGTTCGTCCCACATACGACGGGTCGAACCCGTCCAGGCCGATCAGGACGACGTGTTCGGCGGCTCCCGGGGTGACCGGTGTGGCCGTCCCACCTGTCGCGAGCAGCGTGCCGGCCACCAGGATCAGCGCCGCGGTGGATCGGACCGTGCGTCGAATGCTCTGTTGCCCCATGGGCACCGCAGGCTACCGGGTCAGACCCGGATGGAGTGGTAGCCGCCCCGGAAGAACACCAGGGGCCCGACCGCACGGTTCACCTGCAGGTCGAGCACGTCACCGAGCACGATCACGTGGTCGCCGGCATCGTGCACCGCCGAGATCGAACAGTCGATCCAGGCCACCGCGTCGTGCAGCATCGGCGACCCCGAGTCGGGGGCTTCGCGCCAACCCAGGCCCCGGAACTTGTCGGCGCCCGACGATGCGAACACCCGGGAGATCGCCTCCTGGTCGTGGGCGAGCACGTTCGCGCAGAACCGCCCCGAGGCGCGGACGTTCGGGAAGCTGGTCGAGGCGTGCGCGGCGCAGAACCCGACGATCGGTGGTTCCAACGACACCGAGAAGAACGTGCCCACCACCAGACCGGCGGGTTCGCCGTTGCTCACCGCGGTGATGACGGTGACCCCGGTGGGGACGTGGCCGAGGACGCGTCGGAACTCGGCGGCGTCGAAACCGGAGCTGGAGGGTTCGTACGGGTCGGACAACGTCACTCGTTTCGCCGGGTCGGCATCGGGACGGGAAGGAAACTAGTGGCTCGTGGCCCGCGCCATGGGCGGGTCGGCCACGCCGACCAGGTCCAACGACAACCCCTCGGTCGCCAGGAACACCTCGAGGGGACCCCGGGCGTCGACGTGCCGGCGGGCGCCCTCGAGCAGGGTCTCCAGACGGGCGTCGTCGTGACCGGGGTCGTGGTGGAACAGCGCCAGGCGCCGGGCGCCGGCGGCCAGGGCGACGTCGACCGCGTACTCCGGTGTGCAGTGGCCCCAGTCGGTCTTGGCCCGGAACTGGTCGGTGTCGTACTGGGCGTCGTGGATCAACAGGTCGACGTCGCGGCACAACTCGACCACCCCCGGGGCGACCGAATGGTCGTCCACGCCGGGCTGCTGGTGATCCGACACGTACGCGACCGCGACCCCGGCCGCCTCGACCCGGTAGCCGAAACGGCGTCCGGTGTGGGGCACGACGGCCGCGGCGACCCGGGCGTCACCCAATGCGAAGACGCCCTCGTCGACGTCGTGGAACGCGATCGTGCCGGCCAGGTCCGAGATCGTGACCGGGAAGTACGGCCGGCGCATGAACCGGTCGAACGCGTCGCCGATCCGCACCCCGTCGATGACCGGTCCGTGGACGTCCAGACGTGAACCGGCGCGCAGGATCGGTTCGAAGAACGGCAGGCCCTGGATGTGGTCCCAGTGCAGGTGGCTGACCAACGCATGACCCACGAAGGGCACGCCGCGGGGCCAGGAACGCCCGAACACGGCCAGACCGGTGCCCATGTCGAACAGGATCGGTTCGGCGTCCTCACGCTGCAGCGACACACACGACGTGTTGCCCCCGTAGCGTTCGTTCGCTCCGCATGCCGACGGGGTCGATCCCCGCACCCCGTGGAAACTGACCGTGAGCACCGCGACCCCCGAGCTCGGACGACATTCGCGAAACGAATGGAACTCGTTCCACTTCCCGGCCGACCCTACCCCCTTCCCCGTGCCCGGGGCCCCGGTCGTGACACCCGTCACCGAACGGGGCCGCAGGTCAGAGGGGTTGTCGGTAGTGGCCGAACACCTCGGCGAGCGCGTCGATGATCTCGCCTTCGGTGGCCATCGCGGCGACCGCGTCGATGATGGTCGGCATCAGGTTCGCTTCGGGGTCGGCGGCGACACGGCGCACCTCGTCCAGGGTGAGCGCCACGGCGTCGGAGTCGCGGTCGGCTTTGACCGCACCGAGCCGTTTCACCTGGCGACGTTCCTGTTCCACGGTGATCCGGAGCAGTTCGGGGGGTTCCTCGTCGTTGCCGTCGGTGAAATCGTTGACCCCGACGATGATCCGTTCCCGGTTCTGGATGGCCCGTTCGGTCTCGAACGCCGCGTCGGCGATCAGGTCGACGAACCAGCCGTCGTCGACTGCGGCGAGCACCCCGTCGAGCATGGAGCCGCCGCCCAGGTCGTCGAGGTGGTCGAACATCTCCCCCGCGGCGCGTTCCATCTCGTCGGTGAGCGACTCGACGTACCACGAGCCACCCAACGGGTCGATCACGTCGGTCACACCGGTCTCGTGCGCGATGACCTGCTGGGTCCGCAACGCGATCCGCACCGCCTTCTCGGTGGGCAGCGCCAGGGCCTCGTCCATCGAGTTGGTGTGCA
>CAZVFF010000228.1:0-4262 GCA_964626395.1 uncultured Iamiaceae bacterium
GAAGGCCGGCATGATCGCGCCGGACGACACCACGTTCGCGTACATCGAGGGACGCCCGCGTGCGCCGAAGGGCGCGCAATGGGAGCAGGCCCTCGACGCCTGGCGGGCGTTGCCCACCGACGAGGGCGCGTCCTTCGACCGCGAGGTCGTGTTGCACGGCCCCGACATCGCCCCGCACGTGTCGTGGGGCACGAACCCGTCCCAGGTCGTACCGCTGAACGGCGTCATCCCCGACCCGGACTCCTTCGACAAGGCCTCGCTGCGCGACGCCGCCCACCGGGCCCTGACCTACATGGAACTGGCCCCCGGCACGGCGATGCGTGACGTCGAGGTCGACACGATCTTCATCGGGTCGTGCACCAACGCCCGGATCGAGGACCTGCGTGCCGCGGCCAAGGTGCTCGAAGGTCGTCACGTCGCCGACGGCAAACGTGCCATGGTCGTGCCCGGTTCCTTCGCGGTGAAGGCCCAGGCCGAAGCCGAAGGACTCGACGAGGTGTTCAGCGCCGCCGGATTCGAATGGCGCCAGCCGGGTTGTTCGATGTGTCTCGCGATGAACCCGGACAAGCTCGCCCCCGGTGAACGTGCCGCGTCGACCTCGAACCGCAACTTCGAGGGTCGTCAGGGCCGCGGTGGCCGCACCCACCTGGTCTCCCCCGCCGTCGCCGCCGCCACCGCGGTGGCCGGGCACTTCGCCGCCCCGTCCGACCTCGCCTGAACCGACCCCAGGAGCACAACGACATGAAAGCCGTGCACATCGTCACCGGAACCGCCGTCCCCCTGGACCGTTCCGACGTCGACACCGATCAGATCATCCCCGCCGAATGGCTCAAACGGGTCGAACGAACCGGGTTCGGCAAGGGCCTGTTCTCGACGTGGCGGGACGACCGCGACTTCGTCCTGAACGACGAACGTTTCGCGCACGCGAACATCCTGGTGGCCCGCACCAACTTCGGGACCGGTTCGTCCCGCGAACATGCCGTGTGGGCGTTGATGGACTACGGGTTCGAAGCGGTCGTGGCACCCCGGTTCAGCGACATCTTCCGCAACAACTGCACCAAGAACGGGCTCGTGCCCGTCATCGTGCCCGAAGGGGTCGAAGGGCAGCTGATCGAGGCGATCCAGGACGACCCGACCCTCGAGATCACCATCGACGTGCAACGTCGCACCCTCGAAGCGCCCGCGATCGGCCTGACCGTCGATTTCCCCTTGGACGACGCGGTGCAGCACCGGTTCCTGAACGGCCTCGACGACATCGGCATCACGTTGCAGATCGCTGACCGGATCGACACCTACGAGGCCGACCGCGCCTCGTGGCTGCCCTCCACCGCAGCTTGAACGTGTCGTCGGGGAACGACCAGCCGACGACGCAGGTCATCGCCCACCGGACCTGCCCGCTCGACGCGCCCGAGAACAGCCTGGAAGGGATCGCCCTGGCACACCGGCTGGGCGCATCGGCGGTCGAGATCGATGTCCGGCTCACCGCCGACGGGGTGTGCGTGCTGTCCCACGACCGCACCACCCGACGGACGACCGGTGTCCGTCACGTCATCGGCCGCACCCCGGCTGCGGTGGTGACGGGCCTGGGTTTGCACGGATCACACGAGACGATCCCCACGCTCGCCGACGCGGCGGTCCACCTGCCCGACGGGTTGGACTTCGCGGTCGACGTCAAAGAGGAACGGGCCCTCGGCCCGGCGATCGACGTGCTCGCCGAAGCCGGTCTACTCGACCGTTCGCGGTTCTGGTGCCGGCGCCCGGCGATGGTCGCGCTCGCGGCCCGTCGCGCACCGGACGGCCAACGCGCCCTGTTGCACAACAGCCTGATCGAACGGACCGCGTTGCGGTATCTCGAGCGTGCGGCCCTGGTGGGCGCGAACGCAGTGAGCGTGATGGACATCTCGCTGACCCGTCGCGTGGTCGAACGTGGTCACGAGCTCGGCCTGTTCGTGAACTGCTGGGTGCGTTCGGCGAAGATCCAGCCACGGGTCCTCGCGGCCCGACCCGACGCGGTGGTCACCGACTGGATCGCCGAGGCCGTCGCCGCGACACGCGCCTGATCCCCTACCCTGCCCGACCATGAACACCATGCGTCGTGTCACCACGGGGTGCGTCGTTCTCGCGCTCGTCGTGAGCCTGGCGGCCTGCGACAACGGACTCCGCGGGCCGGATCCGACCGAAGCGTCGATCACCGCGATCGAAGGCCCCTTCCCGGTCGAGTCGTTCACGGTCCCGGCCGGCAACGGGTTCGGTGGCGGCACGATCTGGGCTCCCGTCGACGATTCACAGACCTACGGCGCGGTTGCGGTCATGCCCGGGTTCCTCACGGGTGAGGACACGATCGCCTGGTACGGGCCGAGGCTCGCATCACAGGGTTTCGTGGTGCTGACCCTCGCCTCGAACAGCCCCTTGGACCAACCCGCCGCCCGCGGGACCCAGATGCTCGCCGCCCTGGACTGGCTGCACGCGTCGAGCCCGGTCCGGGACCGGGTCGCCGAGGATCGGGACGCCGTCATGGGCTGGTCGATGGGTGGGGGCGGTGCCCTGTACGCCGGTTTGCAGCGCCCCTTCGGCATCGAACCCGACACCGAACACATCCGGGCAGTCGTCGGGCTCGCACCGTGGGCGAGCAACCGGGACCACTCGGCGCTCCGGGTTCCGACCCTGATCATCGCCTGCCAGAACGACGACATCGCGCCGGTCTCCTCGCACGCCGGTCCGATCCACGACAGTCTCGACGCGGGGTTGGCCCGGACCTACGTCGAGCTGCGGAACGCGAGCCACTTCTGCGTCTCGACCACCCCGAACGAGGCGCAGAAGCAGGTGATCATGCGACAGGTGCTCGCGCACCTCAAGCGGTTCGTCGACGGTGACGAACGCTACGCACCGTTCCTGTGCCCACCTGCGCCGAACGACCTGATCTCGGACCGTCGCTCGACCGCCTGCCCCTGAAACAGGATCAGGCTCCGGAGGACCGGAGCCGGGTGACGAGTTCACCGAGTGGTTCGTGGAAGTCCCGCGTGGGGGCCAACCCCGACATCCGCAGCGCGGCGTTGTCCAGCACCGAATTGGCCGGGCGCGGTGCGGGGCGGGGCGGCTGCAGGTCGGTGGTGGAACACGGATCCACACGGTCGGGATCGTCGCCCGCCGCTTCGAGGACCGCACGGGCGAACTCGTACCAGCTGACCGCACCTTGGTTGGTGACGTGGAACAGTCCGGGGCGTCCGTCCTCGACGAGCCCGACGATGACCTCGGCGAGGTCGGTGGTGAACGTGGGGTGGCCTCGTTGGTCGTCCACGAACCGCAGTCGCGGGTGTTCCGCCGCCAGGCGGAGGATCGTCCTGACCATGTTCGCGCCGTGGTATCCACACACCCACGAGGTCCTCACGATCGTCGAACCCGGATCGAGTTCGTGTTCACCGGCGAGCTTGGAGCGCCCGTACACCGACATCGGGTTCGGGGTGTCCCATTCGAGGTAGGGGGTGTCCTTGGTCCCGTCGAACACGTAGTCGGTCGACACGTACAGCACCCGTGCCCCCGAGCGGCGGGCGGCTTCGGCGACGTGGCGGGTCCCCAACACGTTGACGGCGAACGCCGTGTCCGGTTCGGTCTCGCAACGGTCCACCGCGGTGAACGCCGCGGGATGGACCACCACATCGGGTCGGGCCGCGGCCACGGCCGCGACGACGTCGTCACGCACGGTCAGGTCGACGTCGCCGATGTCGACCGGTGTCAGGTCGTGGCCGGCCGAGGTGCACCGTTCGACCAGGTCGTGGCCGAGCTGTCCGGCCGCGCCGGTCAGGAAGACGCGCACCTCAGAACGCCTTGAGCGGCGCCCACCAGTCGCGGTTGGCGCGATACCACTCGACGGTGTGGGTGAGGGCGTCGGACAGGTCGTGCGCGGGCGCCCACCCCAACGAACGCACCTTGGCCGTGTCGATCGAGTACCGCCGGTCGTGACCGAGTCGGTCGGCGACCCGTTCGATCCGTGAATCGTCCACCCCGACGAGTTCGAGCAGCCGCCGGGTGAGGTCCAGGTTGGTGATCTCGTTGCCGGCGCCGATGTTGTAGATCTCCCCGACGGTGCCTGCACGGAGCACCAGGTCGATCGCGGCGCCGGTGTCGGTCACGTGGCTCCAGTCGCGCACGTTGCCACCGTCGCCGTAGAGCGGGACGTTCGCCCCGTCGATCAGGTTGGTGACGAACAGCGGGATGACCTTCTCGGGGAACTGGTACGGGCCGAAATTGTTCGAGGAACGGGT
>CAZVFF010000229.1:0-4261 GCA_964626395.1 uncultured Iamiaceae bacterium
CGGCAACATGCTGTCGACGATGGCGGGGGAGTACTCGTTCTCGATCGCGCTGTCGTTGTCGCTGGTGTACTTCGGCCTGCTGGCCCGTGCTCTGCGCACCGGACGGCACCGCGGGGCCACCGCCGGACTGTTGGCCCTGGTGGGGCTGTGCCACCTGCTGCCGTTCTTCTTCGCGTTGCTGGTCACCGCGGTGTTCTTCGTGGTCCGTCCCTCCTGGGGTCGGTTCAAGTTGCTGTTCGTGGTCGGGCTGGTCGCGGGGTGCCTCGCCGCGTTCTGGATGCTGCCCTTCTACTGGTGGCGCACGTTCACGATCGACATGGGTTTCGAACAGCTCCCGCACCAGGGGCTCGACTACGCCGACTACCTGTTCCCGTCACGGATGACCTGGATCTTCCTGTTGGCCGGGGTGGGTGTGGTCGTGGCGTTCGCGTACCGCAACCGGATCGGCCAGATGCTGCTGGGCTGCGTGGTCGCCACCGCGGTCGCCTTCCGGTTCATGCCGCAGATCCAGTTGTGGAACGCCCGGATCCTGCCCTTCTACTACCTGTCGCTGATGTTCCTCGCAGCATTCGGCGTGTTCGGCGTCGTGTTCGCCCTGTCGACCCTGCTCACCCGCCGCGCGGGGCGCCCGAACCCGATCGTGACCAACGCCGGCGCGGTGCTCGCCGTGGCGGCCGCGTTCGTGTTCGTCGGCCTGCCGTTGCACAACCTGCCCGGCGGGTCGATGAAGGACGGCGAGTACCGGTTCGCGTTCTGGCACACCACCGATTCCCACCCCGGGTCGGGATGGGCGAAATGGAACTACGAGGGCTACGAGGGGCGTACCGGACCGACCGAACTGTCACAGAACCCCTATGCCGACTACCACGGACTGATGACCACGATGGCGGCGTTGGGCGCCGACCCCGAACACGGGTGTGGCCGCGCCATGTGGGAGGTCGACAACAAACGCGAAGGCGAGTACGGAACCCCGATGGCGCTCATGCTGCTGCCGTACTGGACCGACTCGTGCATCGGGTCCATGGAGGGGCTGTATTTCGAATCGTCGGCCACGACCCCGTTCCACTTCATCAACGCGTCGGAGCTGTCGACCACACCGTCGAACCCGATGCGCGGCCTGCCGTATCCGGGCATGGACATCGACGCCGGGGTGCGACACCTGCAGCTGCTCGGCGTCAAGTACCACCTGGCCACCACCGACCAGGCGGTCGCCGCGGCCGCCGCGCACCCCGACCTGGAAGAGGTCGCCGTGTCGGGTCCCTGGCACGTGTTCCAGGTCGCGGACTCGGACCTGGTCGTGCCCCTGACCCACGAACCGGCGGTGTGGAACATCCCCGACCAGGCGATCTCCTCGGTGCAACCGTCGGTCGCGTGGTATCTCGACCCGTCCCGTTGGGACGTCCCCTTCGCGTTCGACGGCCCGTCCGAGTGGAAACGGGTCGACGTGGACACCTCCTGGTGGGACCACCAGTGGTCCACCGTCACCGACACCGTCACCCAACTCACCGGCGACGAGGCCCCGATCCCGCTGCCCCGGATCGAGACCCCCGCGCTGGAACCGGTCGAGGTGTCGAACATCGTCGAGGGCACCGACACGATCTCCTTCGACGTGGACCGGGTGGGTGTGCCCGTGCGGGTGAAGTCCTCCGCGTTCCCGAACTGGAAGGTGCGGGGTGCGAAGGGCCCGTACCGGATCACCCCGAACCAGATGGTGGTCATCCCCACCTCGACCCACGTCGAGTTGCACTACGGACGCACCTGGGTGGACTGGACCGGCACGATCCTGTTGTTCGTCGGGTTCGCCGCACTGGTCTGGTTGGCGCGCCGGCCCGCCGTCGCGGTCGCCTCACCGTTGTACGCCCGGCTCCACCAACGGATCGGTGACCGCCGCGCCGCCGCACGTCGGCGGGGTCGGGACGAACCGTCCGACACCCCGGGCCCGGACGCCCTCGACGGCCCGGACCCGGATGCCGGCTCCGACCCCGACCCCGGGTCGGACAGCCGAAGCGGCGACGACCCGCCGGTCGATGACGCGCCACCCGTGGATGGCGAACCCGACGTCGATCCGGTACCGGACGCCGGCGACCCCGGACGGTAGGGTCTGATCCCGTCATGGCCGACGTGAACCAGATCTTCCATGCCTACGACGTACGAGGCATCCATCCCGACCAGATCGACGCCGAGGTGACCGGACGGATCGGTGCCGCGTTCGCCCGGTACGTCGCCGACGTCGATCCGGGGACCACCCGGGTGCTGGTCGCCCGCGACATGCGCACCTCCGGGGTGGAACTGGCCGCCGCGTTCGCCCGCGGGGTGCAGTACCAGGGCCTCGACGTCGTCGACCTGGGTCTGGCCTCCACCGACCTGTTGTACTTCGCGTCCGGTCACCTGGACGCGCCCGGTGCGATGTTCACCGCGTCGCACAACCCTGCCGAGTACAACGGCATCAAGTTCTGCCGGTCCGGTGCCCGACCGGTGGGTGAGGACACCGGCCTCGCGCGGATCCGGGACGACGCCGCGACCGACCCGGCGCCCGCCCCGACCGAGGTCGGACGGATCTCCGAACAGGACCTGCTCGGTGAGTTCGCCGACCACGTCCGGTCGTTCCTGGCCGACCCGACCGCGTTGAAGCCGTTGAAGGTCGTGGCCGACACCGCCAACGGCATGGGCGGGCTGATCGTCCCGGCCGTGTTCGACCCGCTGCCCGTCGAGGTCGAGATCCTCTACCCCGAACTGGACGGCACCTTCCCCAACCACCCGGCCGACCCGATCCAACCCGCCAACCAGGTCGACCTGCGTGAACGGGTGCTCGAGGTCGGCGCCGACCTGGGCCTCGCATTCGACGGCGACGCCGACCGGGTGTTCGTCGTCGACGAGAAGGGCGTGGGCCTGTCCGGATCCACCACCACGTCGTTGGTCGCGTCGATGATGCTCGAACGCGAACCCGGCGCGACGATCCTGCACAACCTGATCTGTTCCAGGGCCGTACCCGAACTGGTCGTCGAAGCCGGGGGGACCCCGGTGCGGACCCGGGTGGGGCATTCCTTCGTCAAGGCCGTCATGGCCGAAACGGGTGCGGTGTTCGGTGGAGAACACTCCGCGCACTACTACTTCCGTGACAACTTCCGGGCCGACTCGGGGATCATCGCCGCGATGCACGTCCTCGACTACGTCTCGGCCCACGACGCGCCGCTGTCGGAGTTGCGCGAACGGTTCGAACGGTACGCGGCGTCCGGCGAGATCAACACGAAGGTCGACGACACCGCCGCGGTGATCGAACGGGTCGCCGCAGCGTGGGCCGACCACCCGCAGGACCGCATGGACGGGTTGACCGTGGACTGTGGCGACTGGTGGTTCAACCTGCGTCCGTCGAACACCGAGCCGTTGCTGCGCCTCAACCTGGAGGCGAACACCCCCGACGATGTCGCCCGACACGTCGAAGAAGTCCGCGCCGTCATGACCGACGGCTGAGAACAAACGATCCCGGAGGCTGCGTCCACATGGCACTCGATTCCCAACTGCTCGACATCCTGGTCTGTCCCGAGGACAAGGGTCCGCTGTGGTATTTCGCGGACGACGCGTTCCTGTACAACCCGCGTCTGCAACGCCGCTACGAGATCCGCGACGACATCCCGGTGCTGCTGGTGAACGAGGCCGCACAGGTCGACGACTCCGAAGCGGCGAAGTTGACCGAACGGTTCGACGCGGGCGGCATCCGCGCGACCGGCGAAGGCTGACGGTGCCCGGGTGACGACCGACGATTCCTTCGACGCGTCCCGGCCCGACGGCGGCGACCTGCGCGGCGCCCTGGTGGCGCTGCCCGACACGCTCGCCGCGCTGGCCGGCCGTGATCTCGGGGGCCTGGGGTTGCCCGCCGCCGACCACGTCACCGGGGTCGTGGTGTGCGCGGCCGGCGACGACGCCCTCGACGCGGAGCTGGTCGTGGCGATGGTGACCCTCGAGGCGCCCGTACCGGTGGTGGTGCACCGTGACGGGCTGCTGCCCGGCTGGGTGGGGCCGACCACACTGGTGATCGTCGTCGCCCTCACCCGGGTCGACGCCCGCAGCCGACACGTGTTGGACCTCGCCGCCGAACGCGGCGCGGAGATCGTCGTGGTCACCGCCGACACGGACTTCGCCGGACGTTCCGTGGCGGTGGGGGCACGCACGCTCGCACTCGCCGCCGCCGACGTCACGCCACGCCTGCTGCCCGGTGTGGCGATGGTGCCGCTGATTGGGATCCTCGAAGCGGTCGGGGTGT
>CAZVFF010000230.1:0-4215 GCA_964626395.1 uncultured Iamiaceae bacterium
ACATCCTGGGGGCGTCGATGGGTGGCATGATCGCCCAGTCGTTCGCCATCCGGTATCCGGAGAAGACCCGTTCGTTGGTCTCGATCATGTCGACCACCGGTGACCCCGACGTCGGCCAACCGGACCGTGCCGCCGCCGAGGCGTTGCTGAAACCCGTCCCCGAAGGTCGCGAGGCCGCCATCGAGGCGGCGGTGGAGATGGGCCGGGTGATCGGTTCGCCGATGTACTTCGACGAGGATGCCGAACGCGACAAGGCGACCCGTTCCTACGACCGTGGCAACAACCCCGACGGCGTGCTCCGCCAGTTGCTGGCGATCCTCACCCAGGCGTCCCGCACCGAGGCGCTCCGGCAACTGGACGTGCCCGCCCTGGTGGTCCACGGTCAGCTCGACCCGCTGGTCGACCCGTCGGGTGGGCAGCGCACCCACGAGGCGCTCGCCCATTCCGAACTGGTCGAATTGGCAGCCGCCGGTCACGACATCCCCACCGAGTACCGGCCAGACCTGGTCGCCCGCATCGCCGAGTTGGCCCGCAAGGCCGATGCCCGCGACGTCTCGGCCCGTCAGGTGGCCGTGCGATGAGCGGACCGTTGAGTGGGGTGAAGATGCTGGAGGTCGCCGGGATCGGGCCGGGGCCGTTCTGCGCGATGATGCTCGCCGACCTGGGTGCCGACATCATCCGTATCGACCGGGCCGACAAGGTCACCGGTGCGGACCCCGCGCAACCGTCACTGGACGTGTTGAACCGGGGTCGTCGTTCGATCGGTGTGAACCTGAAGGACCCCGACGGCGTCGCCGCCGTGCTCGAACTGGTCGAGCAGTCCGACGCGTTGATCGAGGGGTTCCGTCCCGGGGTGATGGAACGCCTCGGGCTCGGCCCGGAGGTGTGCCTGGAACGCAACCCGCGGCTGGTCTACGGACGCATGACCGGTTGGGGTCAGAACGGCCCGATGGCCCACGTCGCCGGTCACGACATCAACTACATGTCGCTCACCGGTGCACTCGCCGCGATCGGCCGGGCCGGTCAGCCTCCCACCCCGCCGTTGAACCTGGTCGCCGACTTCGGCGGCGGTGGCATGGTGCTGGCCCTGGGGATCGCCTCGGCCCTGGTCGAGCGTGCCGGCTCCGGCAAGGGCCAGGTCGTCGACGCCGCCATGGTCGACGGTGTGTCCGTGATGATGTCGATCTTCCACGGCATGACGGCGATGGGTGTGTGGACCGAGGAACACGGCACCAACATGTTGGACTCGGGCGCGCACTGGTACGACGCGTACGAGACCTCCGACGGGAAATACGTGTCGGTCGGCCCCGTCGAGCCGCAGTTCTACGCGCTCATGCTCGACAAGATGGGCCTGGACGCTGCCGAGTACCCCCAGTACGACCAGTCCCGCTGGCCGGAACTGAAAGAGCGGTTCACCGAGATCTTCAAGACCCGCACCCGGGACGAATGGTGCGACCTGTTGGAGGGCACCGACGCCTGTTTCGCCCCCGTGTTGACGATGAGCGAAGCGCCGACCCACCCGCACAACGTCGCCCGGGGGACGTTCGTCACCGAATACGGCGTGCCCCAGGCCGCCCCGGCACCGCGGTTCTCGCGCACACCGGGCAGCATCGACGCGCCACCTCCCCACGCCGGCCAGCACACCGCCGAGGTGCTGGCGTCGTTCGGGTTCACCAGCGATCGCATCGAGGCGCTCACGGCGTCCGGCGCGATCGCCTGAGGCGTACGGTCCACGTGGGCACGCTCGTCTGTTTCCACGCCCACCCCGACGACGAATCGATCGGCACCGGGGGGCTCATGGCGCTCGCCGCGGCGGCCGGCCACCGCGTGGTGCTGGTCACCGCCACACGCGGCGAACTCGGCGAGATCATGCCCGGGGTGCTCGACGAGGGCGAACAGCTCGGCCTGCGCCGGTCGGCCGAATTGTGGGCATCGGCGGAGACACTGGGTGTCGCCCGTGTCGAGGTGCTGGGGTACGTCGATTCGGGGATGATGGGCGAACCGTCCAACGACGCGCCGTGGTGTTTCTGGCAGGCCGACGTCGAGGCGGCCGCCCAGCGGTTGGCGACGGTCCTGGCCGACGAGGCCCCCGACGCGTTCACGATCTACGACGACCACGGCGGGTACGGTCACCCCGACCACATCCAGGTGCACCGGGTGGGGATGCGCGCGGCCGAGATCGCCGGGGTCGACGCGGTGTTCCAGGGCACGATGAACCGTGACCATCTCCAGCGGCTGTTGGAGCTGCGCCGTGACTTCGGGGAACCGGTACCCGACGGTGTCTCCGCCGACGGAATTTCCGGGGACGATGTCCCCGACGCGTTGCCCGACGACATGGGTTCTCCCGAGTCGGTCATCACCCACGTCGTCGACGCCCGGTCCGTGGCCCGGGTGAAACGTGCCTCGATGCGGTGTCATCCGTCCCAGATGGCACCGGACCACTTCATGTTGGCGATGGACGACTTCTCGTTCGAGGCCGCGATGGGCTGGGAGTGGTTCATCGGTTCGATCCCGGGCACGGCGTTGGACGGCATCATCGCACCGCGCTGAGGCGATCGGCTCGTTCGTCTAGGCTGCGCCCGTCGAGGGGACAACCGATCCAAGGGGCGATCCGATGAAACGAACGACCGTGTGGCTGGCCGTGGTGGCGTTGACGGTGGGGGGACTGGCCGGGGTCGCACCCGCCGGTGCGGATCCGGCGGTGGACGCTGCGGTGCGGCTGAACCAGATCCAGATGGTCGGTTCGCACAACAGCTACCACATGCGTTCCTCCCAGGCCGAGTACGAGATCCGCCAGGACGTGGCGCCCGAGTACAACATCGGACTCGACTACGAACACCCACCGTTGGGGGTGCAGTTCTCGTCCCAGCGGGTGCGCCAGATCGAGCTGGACATCTTCGCCGACCCCGCGGGCGGGATGTACTCGAACCCGTTGATCCGCTCGGTCGCCGAGGAAGGGCCGTTCCCACCGGCGGACAAGGCCGTGATGGACGCCCCGGGCATCAAGGTGCTCCATGCCCAGGACGTCGACTACACGTCGAACTGTCTCAGCCTGGTGACGTGCCTGCAGGACGTGAAGGACTGGTCGGACGCGCATCCCACGCACGCGCCGATCGCGATCCTCCTCGAGCTGAAGGACGACGAGATCCCGGTGTTGCCGTCTCCGCCTGCGGTGTCGCCGATCCCGTGGACCGCGGCGAACATCGCCGACATCGACGCCGAGATCAACTCGGTGTTCCCCCCGTCGCGCATCGTGCGCCCCGACGACGTGCGGGGTGGCCATGCGACCGTCAACGAGGGTGCACTCGCCGGGAACTGGCCGACCCTGGCCGATTCGCGGGGCAAGGTGCTGTTCCTGATGGACAACGAAGGCAAACGTGGCGACTATTTGGCGGCCTTCCCCGGGCTGCACGGTGCGAACCTGTTCACCAACGGTCGCCCCGGTGATCCGGACGCGGCGTTCGTGAAGATGAACGATCCCACCGGTGCGAACACCACCGCGATCCAGGATCTGGTGGCCCAGGGTTATGTGGTCCGCACCCGGGCCGACGGCGACACGATCGAGGCACGGGCGAACGACACGACCAAACGCGACGCGGCGTTCGCCAGCGGTGCCCAGTGGGTGTCGACCGACTACCCGGGCCGTGGCTCCGCCGACTACCTGGGTTCGTCCTACTTCGTGGAGTTGCCCACGGGCACGACAGCACGATGCAACCCGATCAACGCGCCCGCCGAGTGCGTGGACGCCGTGTTGGACACGGTCCCGGTGGAACCGTTGCCCGAGGGCGCGTTGGGCACACCCTGGACGCCTGTGGGCGAGGGTGACGACGAGCCGACACCGCCGGGTGAAGGGCCGCCGGGTGGCGACGAACCCGGCTCCGATGAGCCCGGCGGCACCGGACCCGGCGGGGGCAATGGCTCGGGGTCGGGCGGCGGTACGGCGCCCGTGGCACGTCCGGTCTCGAGCGAGCCCACCTACACCGGCTGAGCCGGGCGCCACGCGGGCTTCGTTCGGGCCGGAGGTCGGTGTTCGGGCGTTCTTTGCACCGTCGTTCCCACGGGGTCCCGTCGCGTTTCAAAGAACGACTCGGCTCGGTGTCGCTCGACTCGACTCGTCTCCTCCGATCCGACCCGGCGCGCCCGTCGGCGTCCCCGGATTCAGGTCTCCACGCCGGCGAACTGGGCGGCGTACAACTCGGCGTAGGCGCCACCGGC
>CAZVFF010000231.1:0-4193 GCA_964626395.1 uncultured Iamiaceae bacterium
GCAGCGGAACGGCGATCGGGGTCATCGCGAGACCCGCCTTCATGGCGCTGTAGCCCATCACGAACTGGAGTTGCTGGGTGATCAGGAAGCTGGAGCCCATCATGGCGAAGAACACGAGGGTCATCCCGGCGTTCGCGGCGGAGAACCGGCGGTTCGTGAAGAACCGCATGTCCAACATCGGGTGGTCGCTGTGCAGTTCCCACAGCACGAACAGGGTTCCCAGGATGAGCCCGGCCCCGAACGCGATCAGGATCGTGGGCGAGGTCCAGCCGTACGACGGAGCCTGGATCAGGCCCCACAGCAGGGTCATGAGCGCGATGATCGACAGGAACGCCCCGATCGGATCGATCCGGGGGGCGGAGGGATCCTTGGACCGCGGCAGGACCCAGTGACCGGCGACCAGCGCCACGAGGGTCACCGGGATGACCACCAGGAACACCGAACCCCACCAGAAGCGGGCCAACAATGCACCGCCGATGATCGGGCCGGCGACGATCCCGATCGCCGCGACACCCGCCCACACGCCGATCGCCCGGGCCCGTTCGGTCGGGTCCCTGAAGATGTTGGTCAACAGCGACAGGGTCGCCGGCATGACCAGTGCCGCGCCGATACCCATGAACATCCGCCAGACGATGAGCACGGTCGACGACGGCGCCCACGCCGCTCCGACGTTGCCGAAGCTGAACAGGATCAGCCCGATGGCGAGCGCGCCCTTGCGTCCGAAACGGTCACCGAGGCTCCCCATGGTGAGGATCAACCCGGCGAACACGATCACGTACCCGTCGACGATCCACTGGAGCTGACTGTTGGATGCGCCCAGGTCACGGGACAGGTGCGGGATCGCGACGTTGAGGATCGTGTTGGACATCCCCACCACGACCAGACTGAGCGACAACACCGCGAGCGCCGCCCAGCGACGTTGGTGGATGGTTTCCTCGTCCATTTCAGGCATGATCCGCGTGCTCGGCTCTCGTTCGACTCGTTCGACGTTTCGAATATAGAACGACGTCGTTTCGGAACCGACACGGCTCGGATGTGGGATCGGTCACGCCCCGTGGGGCGTCGAGCGGATCAGCTGTCCGTCTCGAGCATGCACCCCATCATCGCCTCGACGATCTTCTGCTCGAGCGCGGGCGGAACCGTTTCGGTCGAGCCGGCCGCCATCAGCGTCTCGATGTCGAGCTCGTCCTCGATGGCGTCCCAGACGCACTCGCACACACCCGCGTCGGCGCCCTCGGTGCACGACTCCATGAAGACCTCCTTGGCCTCCGCGGGGAGTGAGCCGGATCCGCCACCGGTCGTGGTGGGCGCATCGTCGAGCGTGGTCGTCGGCGCGTCGGTCGTGGAATCGGGGACGGTCGTTTCCGGTGCCGTCGTGTCGGGCACCGTCGTCGCCACGGTCGTCGAAGCCGGGAGCGCGTCGAGGACCGCGTCGGCCGAAACGCCACACCCGGCGGTCACGGCCACCAGGACGGCCACGGTCAGGATCGTTCCGGTGAGGGTGCGGACGGTCGGTCGATGCATCGTGGGAACCCGTTCGATCGGCTGCGTGCAGGGCGGGACCCCACCGTAACGGACCGCGTCGCCGGCGTGCCCGCGAACGGGTTTCAGTCCCCGATGCGTGCGCGCAGCAGACGGGTCGTCGCACCCCCGTCGGCACTGCCCTGCGTGGCCCGCATCACCTGACCGACGAAGAAACCGGTCAACTTGCCACGAGCCTTGTCGTCGCCGTCCCGGAACCGTTCCCATTCATCGGGGTTCGCGGCGATCACGTCGTCGACGACCGCGGCGAGCGCGTCGTCGGACATCGCCTCGAAGCCGAGGGACGCCGCGATGTCCGCCGGTGCGCCGCCACCTCGGAGCATCTCGGCCAGGACCTTCTTGGCCTGGGTGGCGGTCAGCTCGCCGGCGACCTCGAGGCGGATCAGTTCGGCGAGGTCGGCCGCGGACACCGTGGACGGATCGACGTCCGCGAGGTGCTGCTCGACGTACACGACCACCCGATCGGGTGCGGCGCCCGCGTCGATGGTCGCCAACGCGAGGTCGTCGGCGCCACGTTCCACGAGCAACGCCACCGAGGCGGTGTCGACGGTGTCGACACCGACCGCGCCGGCGAGTCGGGCACGACGCTGGGCCGGAAGCACCGGCATCTCGGCACGGATCCGTTCGATCCAGGCCGGGTCGGGGTCGACCACGACCAGATCCGGTTCGGTGAAGTAGCGGTAGTCGTCCGCGTCCTCCTTGACCCGCATCGTCGCGGTGCGCTGGGTCTGTTCGTCCCACAGCCGCGTCTCCTGGCGGATCGTTCCCCCGGCGAGCAGTTCGGCGACCTGACGGCGCGCCTCGTGGTCCACGGCGTGGGTGAGCGACCGCAACGAGTTCAGGTTCTTGATCTCACAGCGTGTCCCGAACGGTTCGCCGGGGTGGTGCACCGACACGTTCGCGTCGACGCGCATCGATCCCTCCTCCATGCGGCCGTCGGACACGCCGGTGGCGACCAGGATCGCGCGCAGCTCGGCGACGTAGTCCCGTGCCTCGGCGGCCGAGGCGATGTCGGGTCGGCTCACGATCTCGAGCAACGGCACCCCGGCGCGGTTGTAGTCCACGAGCGAGTACTCGGCACCCGAGATGCGCCCGGAACCACCGACGTGGGTGGATTTGCCGGTGTCCTCCTCCAGGTGGGCGCGTTCGACTCCGATGCGCTTGCCCGACGGGAGTTCCAACCAGCCGTCCGCGTCGATCGGTTTGTCGTACTGGGAGATCTGGAAGTTCTTCGGCATGTCCGGGTAGAAGTAGTTCTTCCGGGCGAACACCGACCGTTGGATCGTGCAGTCCAGGGCCAGACCGAGCCGGATCGCCAGTTCGACCGCGTGTTCGTTGAGCACGGGCAGCGACCCGGGCAGGCCGAGTGTGGTCGGGTCGATGTTGGTGTTCGGTTCGGCGCCGTAGGCGTTGGGCGCCGCCGAGAACATCTTGGTCGCGGTCGCCAACTCGGCGTGCACCTCGAGGCCGACGACCATCACGTAGCCGTCGTCGAGAACCGTTGCGTCTTCGCTCATGTCGCCTCCCCCCGGTCGGCCGCGGCTTCGATCACGGCGGCGGTCCGGAACATGTCGATCTCGCCCATGGCGGGCGCCATGATCTGCAGCCCCACCGGCAGGCCGTCCTCGTCGACGCCGAAGGGCACCGACATCGCCGGGTGGCCGATCAGGTTCGACGCCGCGGTGCAGGCGTCGTTCAGGTACATCCGCATCGGGTCGGCGATCTGCTCATCGAACGCGAACGCCGTGGTCGGCGTGGTCGGGGCCAGCAGCACGTCGAGGTTCCCGTAGGCGTCATCGAACTCGGCGCAGATCAGGGTCCGGACCTTCTCGGCGGACCCGTAGTAGGCGTCGAAGTACCCGGCGGACAGGGCGTAGGTTCCCAACATGATGCGACGTTTCACCTCCGGGCCGAACCCGGCGGTGCGGGTCGCGATCATCATCTGGTCGGTCGTGGGCGCGTCGACCCGCAATCCGTAGCGGACCCCGTCGAAACGGGCCAGGTTGCTGGACGCCTCGGCCGGCGCGATCAGGTAGTACGCCGACAGCGCGTACCGGAGGCTCGGCAGCGCGACGTCGACGACGGTCGCCCCGGCGGCTTCCAGGGTGGCCGCGGCCGTCCGGACCCGGGTGACCATGTCCGGGTCGATGCCGTCACCGAGGAGGTCGGTCACGTCGCCGACCCGCAGTACCGACAGACCGTCGGCCAGGTTGTGGGTCTCCGAGGGGAACGCGAGGCGCGTCGAGTTCGAATCGAACGGGTCGTGCCCGGCGATCGCCTCGAGCACCAGGGCCGCGTCGGTGACGTCCCGGGCGAACGGGCCGATCTGGTCGAGACTGGACGCGACCGCGATCCGCCCGTAGCGGCTGACCGTGCCGTAGGTGGGTTTCACCCCGACGACACCGCAGAACGCCGCCGGCTGGCGGATCGACCCGCCGGTGTCCGAACCGAGCGCCACCGGCACGAAATCGGCGGCGACCGCCGCCGCGCTGCCCCCGCTGGAACCGCCCGGTACCCGTTCGGGATCCCGGGGGTTGCGGGTGGGACCGAACGCCGAGTGCTCTGGGGACGAGCCCATCGCGAACTCGTCAAGGATGGTCTTGCCCAGGCTCACCGCACCGGCCGAACGCAGCCGGTCCACGACCGGCGCG
>CAZVFF010000232.1:0-4186 GCA_964626395.1 uncultured Iamiaceae bacterium
AACTCCTGACCTATTCATTACGAGTGAATTGCTCTACCGACTGAGCTACCCGGGCACGGGGATGTCGAATGATAGTGCCGACCGGTCAGCTCGGGCACACCGGTGGGGCGGAACGTCCCGTACGGATCAGCCGTCCTGGGCGTCGCGGATGCGGCGGTTCAACAGCTGGGCCAGGTCGGGAGCGAGTGCCTTGTCGACCCGGACCCGACGCCCGGTGGCGGGGTCGACGCCGTCCCCGGTCATGATCACCGCGGTGACCGCGCCGTACTGGAACGCCCGGACGTGCCCCGTACCGCGGGCCTCCCCCAGCAGGGCCCCTCCGCTGAGGGTCAACTCGGTCTGCATGACCATGCCGACGTCGCCGTAGTTCGAATCGGGATTGGCTTTCAGACGCACCGACAGGTCGGGCACGTCACCCGATCCGGGCACCCTGATGATGTCGCACCGGTTGATCGCGCCGATGAGCGCGTCCCGGCGGTCCCGGATCGGCAACACGTCGTCGTCGGTGGTCAACAGCACCCCGACGTCACGGAAATACGGATCGGAGAAATCGCGGGCCGCGGTCGCGGTGGTGCGACCGAAGGCGACGGTGATGACCTCGGCGGCTCCGGTGGTCATGTCGGTCAGATCCGGGCAGGCTTCCTGCACGGCCTCGTCCCATGCGGCCGGGGGAGGTGCGGCCGCGATCGGTTCGCCTTCGGGCACGACCCGGTAGCCCGACCCGATGTCCTCCACGTCGGGGAGCATCCCTTCGAGCTGGGCTTGGTCCACGGGTTCCAGGGCGCGTGTGGTCGCGGTCTCGACCGGGTCGGCGGCGGCCTCGTTCCCGGCCCCGGTACCGGTGCTGGTCGAACACGACGTGGCGGCCGCGAGCACGATCACGCACACCACCGCGACCGAGCGGCGGATGGCGGACATGCCCATGCGGGTGACACTACCGTTCGCAGCACCGCGGATGCGGCGGTGCGGACGATCAACACGTCCTGCGGCGGCCCGTGGCCGGAGGACACCGATGCGGTGTGGCCGACGGGTCGGTCAGGCGCCCGCGACCCCGGCCATCCGATCCGCGAGGAGCCCGGCGACGCGGTCCACGGTGGCGGTGTCCACGGGAATCGGCTCGAGGGTCCGTTCGTCCAGCGAACCGATCGACGCGACCGAACCACCCAGGTTCCCGACCACGAACAACCGCACGATGAACTCGATCTCGATCGGGACGGGGAGTTGCGCGTCGTCGGCGCGCATCCGGACCATCATCGCCATTCCGTGGTCACCCAGGGAATCGTCACGCAACGCCTGCACCTCGACCGTACCGTCCAGTCCGTCGAAATCGACCGGGATCGGACCGCACTCCTCGACCCCGGCGAGGACCTCGTCGAGCCGTTCGGGGGTCGGTACCTGGGACGAGGAGATGTCGGCGGTCAACGACACGGCCAGATTACGGTCCCGGTCGTCGACGAACGAGCGGTCCGCCTGTGGGGCGTCGTCCTCTTCGGCGGTTCCCATCAGTTCGGCCAGCGCCGGACACGCCTCATCCACGGCGTCATCGCCGAACATGCCGTCGTCGTCGGCGTCGTCGGCGTCACCCACGTCGTCGGAATCGTCGAGGCGGTAACCGGCGCCGACCTCGGCCGCCGTCGGCAGGATCTCCTCCAACGCATCCTCGTCGAGGATCCCACCGTCCGGTGCGCTGGAGCCCGACGCCGCCGACGTGGTCGATGCCGCCATCGTCGAGGCCGGATCCGACGACGAACCGGTCGACGCGGTGCACGACGCTCCCAGGATGATCACCGCGAACACGACCGCACCGGCGGCGAACCCACGTCGTGCCCGTGTGCGGCGACCGTCGTTCGTCATGGGACGATGCTACGCGCCGTTCGCCCCGGCGGCTTCGCCGTCGAGTCGGGACCGCACCGCGTCGAGCACCGCGGCGGCGACGGTGTCGACCGGGTCGGTGGTGTCGATGACGATCCACCGTTCCGGATCGGCGGCCGCCAGTTCGGCGAACGCGCCGGCAACCCGGGCGTGGAATTCCGCACCCGCTGCCTCCAGACGGTCCCGTGGGCCACCCGATCGTTGCCGGCGAGTGTGCTCGTCGACCTCGAGCAGCACCACGAGGTCGGGTTCGATCCCGGCGGACGCCCACCGGGAGACCCGGGCGACCTCGTCGGCGTCGAGGCCCCGGCCGTACGCCTGGTAGGCGATCGACGACGCCGAGAACCGGTCACAGACCACATCGCGGCCGGCTGCGAGAGCGGGCGCGATCACCCGTGCGACGTGTTCGGCACGGGCGGCCGCCATGAGCAACAACTCGGTGCGGGCGTCCAGGTCACCGGTCGACGGGTCCAACAACAGCTCCCGCAACCGTTCACCGATCGTGGTGCCGCCGGGTTCACGTGTCGCGACCGCGTCGAGGTGGTCGGCGAGCAACGCGGCCTGGGTCGACTTGCCCGACGCCTCCCCGCCTTCGAAGACGATGAACCTCCCACGCTGCGTGGGGTTCTGGTCACTGGACACGGACCACGAACCTACCCGGGCCGGCCGGGTTCGTCGGACCGTTCAGTCGGCCGACTTCTTCGGGGCCGCCTTCTTCTTCGCGGCGGCCTTCTTCGCCGGCGCCTGCTTCTTCGCCGCCTTCTTCTTCACGGCGGCTTTCTTCGCCGGCGCCTTCTTCTTGGCGGCGGCCTTCTTCGTCTTCTTCTTGGTCGGCCCCTTCTCACGGCGGATCGCCAACAACTCGGCGGCCCGTTCGATCGTGATCTCCTCGGGACGGTCACCCTTGCGCAGCGACGCGTTGGTCTCACCGTCGGTCACGTACGGGCCGAACCGGCCGTCCTTGACCACGACCGGTTTGCCGCTCGCCGGGTCGTCACCGAGTTCGCGCAACGGCGCGGAGGCCTTGGCCTGGCCACGGCGACGTTTGGGTTGCGCGAAGATCGCCAACGCCTCGTCCAGGGTGACGGTGAACAGCTGTTCCTCGGTCTCGAGGCTGCGGCTGTCGGTCCCCTTCTTCAGGTACGGGCCGTAGCGTCCGTTCTGCGCGGTGATCGGTGTGGATTCCTCGTCGTTCGGGTCCACGCCCACCACGCGGGGCAGGCTCAACAGCCGCAACGCGTCGTCGACGGTGACGGTGTCCAGGTTCATGTCCTTGAACAACGACGCGGTCTTCGGTTTCGCCGCGGCTTTGCCCTTGGCGCCCTTCTCGGGCATCTCCCCCAACTGGAAGTACGGACCGAACCGGCCCGAACGGGCGTACACGACCAGCCCGGTGTCGGGGTCGACACCCAGTTCCCGGTCGCCGCTGGGAGCCTCGAGCAGCTCCAGGGCACGTGCGACGGTCATCTCGTCGGGGGCGATGTCCTCGGGCACCGACGCGGTGTCCTCGCCCCGTTTCACGTACGGACCGAACTTGCCGGGTTTGACGACGACGGGTACGCCGTCGGTGTCGGCCCCGATCGGGATCGTGTTCACCGCGGCGGCGTCGATGCCCTCGGGCGCGGTCGCCACCAGTTGGGCCAATCCGGGCGTGTCGTCACCGAACCAGAACGCGTGCAACCAACTTTCGCGTTCCTTCGCGCCCGCGGCGATCTCGTCGAGGTCGGATTCCATGCGGGCCGTGAACGCGTAGTCGGCCAGGTCACCGAAATGCTGTTCGAGCACGTTGATCACCGCGAACGCCGTCCAGGTGGGCACCAGTGCGGAACCCTTCTTCCACACGTAGCCCCGGTCCTGGATGGTCTGCATGATCGACGCGTACGTGGAGGGGCGGCCGATCCCGAGCTCCTCGAGACGTTTGACCAACGACGCCTCGGTGTAACGGGCCGGCGGCGAGGTGGTGTGCGACTTGGGTTCCAACTCGGGCGCCACGAGCACCTGACCTTCGGCCAATTCGGGCAGCAGGGTCTCGCGGTCGTCGAGCGCGGCGTTCGGGTCGTCGGAACCCTCCACGTAGGCGCGCATGTATCCCGGGAACGTGATCGTGCGACCCGACGCCGCGAACACGGCGTCGCGCCCGACCTCGGCGGTGCGCGCACCGATCCGCGCCGAAACGGTCCTACCCTTGGCGTCGGCCCTCTGGGAGGCGATCGTGCGTTTCCAGATCAGGTCGTACAGGGCGAGGTCCTGGCCGGACAGCTCCCCCGCGACATGTCTCGGGGTGCGGAAGCGGTCACCCGCGGGGCGGATCGCC
>CAZVFF010000233.1:0-4163 GCA_964626395.1 uncultured Iamiaceae bacterium
CCGGTGGGACCCCGGCCTCCGTGTCGCCCTCGCGGGTCGGCAGCCGCACGCCGTCGCGGTGGAGACCGCCGACATCGCGCTCATGGCCGATGACCTGCTCAAGCTGCCCGAGGCGATCTCGCTCGCCAAGCGCACGGTGGCCAACATGCGTCAGAACATCGTGATCGCCCTGTCGACCGTCGCGTTGCTGCTCGTCGGTGTGCTGTTCGGTGGGGTCACGATGGCGATCGGGATGCTCGTCCACGAAGGTTCGGTGCTCGTGGTCATCGTGAACGCCATGCGGCTCATGCGCCGACCGGGCGACGCCGGTGTGGCCGCAGCGGCACCGGCCGCCACGCGAGCGACCGTCGTCGCCCGTCCGGCGAGGGTCAATGGAACGTCATCCCGCCGTCGAGCACCAACGTCTGACCGGTCATGAACGACGACGCGTCGCTGGCGAGGAACACCGCGCCGGGGACCATCTCGGACGGCTCGGCCATCCGTTTGATCAGTTGCGCGTCCACCGCGGCCTGCTGGAACTCGGCCGGCATCA
The DNA here is from genome assembly GCA_964626395.1 of uncultured Iamiaceae bacterium. GTDB lineage: Bacteria > Actinomycetota > Acidimicrobiia > Acidimicrobiales > Iamiaceae > JAFDWI01. Next base: position 533 of record CAZVFF010000233.1, read on the forward strand.
TCGTGACCATGTCGGTCCGGACCGTGCCGGGCGCGATGGCGTTGACCCGCACGCCCGAGGGCGCGAGTTCGGCGGCCATCGACGCCGTCATCGACCGCAACGCGGCCTTCATCGCCACGTACATCGACACGTACGCCCCGTTGGTGAACACGCCGGCGGTGACCATGTTGATCACCGCCGCGTGCCCGCTGTGTTCGAGGTGGGGCAACGCGGCCTGGACCAACAGCAACGGTCCGCGCAGGTTCGCCTCGTAGGACTTGGCGAGGGCCTCGGCGGTGATCGACCCGATCGGCAACGCGAGCGGGTTCGCCGCGTTGTTCACGACGATGTCCACGCCACCGAACTGCTCGACCGTCGCCGCGACGAGCGCGTCGAGCTCGTCGGGTCTGCCGACGTGGGTGGGCACCGCCAACGCCGAACCACCCGCCCCGATGATCCGGCCCACGACGGCGTCACACGCGTCGGGTTTACGGCTGGCGACCACCACGTGCGCGCCCGACGACGCGAACCCGAGCGCGATCGCACGACCGATCCCGCGGCTGCCGCCGGTGACGATCGCGACCCGTCCGGTCAGATCGAAGGATCGGAGTACCGGATCCGCTTCTGCCACGTCCTGCCCCCTGGATGGTCACGTCGCGTGTCGTCGCCCGGCACGATACACAGCCGAGCCGTCCGGGAGTGGTCCACGTGCAGCTGCGCTCGTGGTTGGCCGGCCCGGACCCGTCGTCCACAGCCGGAACGTGTCCGTGGCGCGTCGCGATCAGGAACCGTTCGCCGACCGGATCCTGGTCCAGTCCACGACGAACCAGGTGGCTTCCGCGGCAGCGAGACAGGTGCCATCGGCGGTGTGGATCGCCGTCCCGGCGAACAGCTTGCGGCCGTCCTGTCCGATCCGCCACCCGGTCACCACCGTGGGTTCGCCCACCTCGGCGGCACCCCGGATCCCGTAGGTGATCCGACCGAGTAGGCCGGGTCGTTCACCGGCGACCATGAACGCGAACGCCCCCGGGCAGTCGAGGGCGGCGACGACGTGACGCGGATCGACCTTTCCGTCGGCTCCGGCGAACGCCGCGTCGGGCGTCCACACCGCGGCGACCATCTCCCGGCCGTCGACGACGACCGGTCCCGCGGTGATCCGCAAACCGTCGTCGACGGCACGCAGGACGCTGCACCCGAAACACGTGGGATGCACACCCGAGGAGTCGAAGTACGATGGCGACCCGGAGGCCGCGGCTCTCGCCTCGTCGAGGCCGGGCGGCTCGGGAACCTCGAGGTCCCACGACACGGACACGGCATCGGCGCAGACCTCGCCGTCGTGACGCAGTTCGCGTCGACCGTCCGAGGAGGCGACCAGTCGCAACGGTTCATCCAGCGGGGTGGGACGGCGTAACGTCACCCGGACGGCGTGGGAGTCACCGGTGTGGACACCACCGTCGTTCCCGGTCGTCGGCAGCGCGAAGTGGCCGGCGACGTACCCACCGTGGGCGATCGCGGGGGGTCCGGCGAAGCGGGCCGGGATGGCGAGTTCCATCAGGCCACCCCGGCGACGACACACGAACGGGGACGGTCTATCCGTGTTCCACGCATCCGGTCAACATACCGGGCGTCACTTCGATGGCCGAAGGTCGTCGGTGTGGTCCGAGGTTCGTTTCAGCCGAGGAATTCCACCGCGACGTCGAGGATCCGGTACGTGTTCGCTGCCCGGCGGTCACGGCTCGCGAGCGGAAGTCCCGCGGACCGGGCGGCGAGGGCCACGAGCCCGTCGTAGGTCGCGCCACCGGCGACGCCGGCGGTCGCGAGCACGGACGGCACACGACGCGTCATCCGCGCGTCCAGGATCGCAGCCGGACCGAACCGTGCGTCAATCAACCGCACCGCGTCACCGGGAGTGAGTCGGGCGTCACCGGGCAACCGGGTGAGGACCGCGTACGTCTCGTTCACGGCGTGCCCGCAGAGCGCGATCGCCCGGTCGCCGATCGCCCGATCAACCGCATGGTGCGCCGTGTGTGACGCCACCACCAGCGGGACCGCCACGCTCGTGTCCACCAACAGGTCGGTCACGAACGGCCGGCGTCGACCAACGCCAACACGTCGTCATCGGTGACAGGGGTGTCCGAGACAGCGACGAGGCGGCCATCACGTTCTTCGAGTCGCGCGGTCCGACCGGACGGCGCGATGTGCAGCCCGTCGCCGTACTCACTGACGTCGACCTTCGTTCCGGGCACGAGTCGGAGCCGATCCCGCAACGGTTTGGGGACCACGATGCGTCCGACGTCGTCGACTGTCGCTTCCATCGGGAACACGTTACCAGTCAATTCCCGTTCCGTCTGCGAGTGGGTTGCGACGGGTGCCACCGACGATCGTCGCCAGCGGTGCCCTGGACTTCTCCGGGGCCCGGGTGCGGTAGTCTGGCAGCGGCGCGTCGGGAAGTCTGGTCGACACAATCGTCTCTGCTGTCGACCCTGATGGGACCCCTCCGTGACTCCTCGCCGATCCGGCCTCGCCCGTGTGGCGCGCTTTCCCGAGCGCGGGAGCTGGGCCGAAGCCCAGCGCATCGGCGCACTGTTGCGTCGCGAAACCGTCGGCGGCATGTTGCTGGTCGCGACCGCGCTCATCGGGATCGTGTGGGCGAACTCACCGTGGGCCGACGGCTACCTGTCGCTGCGGGACCTGCGCGTCGGTCCGGAATCCTGGCACCTGCACCTCAGCCTGGGCACGTGGGCCGCGGACGGGCTGCTCGCGATCTTCTTCTTCCTGGTGGGCCTGGAACTCAAACGTGAACTGGTCGCGGGGAACCTGCGGCGGTTCTCGACCGCGATCATCCCGGTCACCGCCGCGGTCGGCGGGGTGGTCGTCCCCGCGTTGTCGTACGTCGCGATCGCCGGCGGTGACCCGACCCGGATGCACGGGTGGGCGATCCCCACCGCGACCGACATCGCGTTCGCCGTCGCGGTGCTCGCGCTGATCGGGTCGCACCTGCCGAGCCCGTTGCGGCTGTTCCTGCTCACCCTCGCCGTGGTCGACGACCTCATCGCGATCACGATCATCGCGGTCTTCTACACCGACAGCATCGACTTCGGCTGGTTGGCGGCCGGATTCGGCGTGATCGTCGTGTACGGGGTGATCGCGCAACGCAACCGGTGGTTCTTCCGGACCCGCCCGGCAGCCGCGTGGGTCGTGTTGCTCCCCATCGGCGCGATCGCGTGGGCGTTCGTCCACGCCTCGGGGATCCACGCGACCATCGCCGGGGTGTTGTTGGGGTTCACGATCCCGGTCCGTGCCCCCCGCCGCTCGAAGGTCCGTCATACCGACGACGACGGCGACACCGACTCCGCACCCGACGTGGACCTGGCCGAGGTGTTCGAACACCGGTTCCGCCCGCTGTCCACGGGCATCGCCGTTCCGGTGTTCGCGTTCTTCTCCGCCGGCGTCGCCGTCGGGGGGCTCGACGGGTTCGTCTCGTCGTTGTCGGACCCGGTGACCATCGGCATCATCGTCGCCCTGGTCGTCGGCAAACCGGTCGGCATCGTCGCCACCACCTGGCTGACGACCCGGGCCCGCGGGATCGACCTCGACCCGTCGCTCGAGTGGATCGACCTGATCGGGGTGGGGCTGCTCGCCGGGATCGGGT
>CAZVFF010000234.1:0-4145 GCA_964626395.1 uncultured Iamiaceae bacterium
TTGAAACCGCGCTACCCCGGCGCAACCGATGTCGCTGGGGTATATTCGTATCCGGTAGTCGGGTGGCGCCCGGCGTGATGGAGGAGAACGAGAGCGGATGGCGTTGTTCAAGCGGTCGGGCAAACCCGACGACGACGGCGAGATGGTCGATTTCGACGATGACGCGTACGCGTGGTGGGCGCACCGTGACGAGTTGGCCCACAAGTTCGTACCCAAGCAGCGTCGCGCCCCACGTGCGGCCGCGGGCCGGCGGGCGGTCGCCGAGGAGCCACGGCACTCGGAGTTCTCCGAGCAGTATTCGACCGAGTCGTTGTTCAACTGGGCGTCGAGCCCCGAGCCGGATGCGCCCACCCACGGTGGGCGGGGCATGCCGCTGGATCCGTACCGGGTGTTGGGTCTGCAGCCCGGGGCGTCGTTGTCCGAGGTGGTCGGTGCGCACCGGCGTCTGGCCAAGGACTACCAACCGGACCGGTACTACGGAGCGGAACCGGCCGAGCAGGCCCACGCGGCGGAGCAGATGAGCGTGATCAACGCCGCCTACCAGGAGTTGCGTTCCCGGTTGCTGGAGCACCGCCACACGGTCTGATTCCCGGCGGGGCCCGGCCGGGCCCGTGGCACGGTCGACGTGCCGGCGTGGTCACACCGCGGTGATGACCCCGTCGTCGAGGCGCAGCAACCGGTGGGCTTCGGCGGTCAGGCGCGGGTCGTGGGACACCGCGAGGACGGCCACACCGTCGGTGTCGGCCAGACCGCGCAGCTGCGACGCCACGAGCGCGGCCGACGCGTCGTCGAGGTTGCCGGTGGGTTCGTCGGCCAACAGCACCGGTGGTTCGTTGGCCAGGCCACGGGCGAGCGCGACGCGGGCCCGTTCCCCGCCCGACAGTTGCGGCGGTCGCCGGTCGGCGCGGCGGGCCAGGCCGAGCCGGTCGAGCAGTTCGCGGGCCCGGGCGGCCCGTTCGGCGCGTGACCGGCCGGTGGAGAACATGGCCAGTTCGATGTTCTGGGCGGCGGTGAGCCGGGGGATCAGGTTGTGGAGTTGGAACACGATGCCGACGTGGTCGCGGCGGAACCGCCCCAGGCGGGATTCGCGTTTGTCGCCCAGGGTGACCCCGTCGACGCAGATGGTGCCCGCGTCGGGCGGTTCCAATGCACCGATCAGGTGGACGAGTGTGGATTTGCCGGCGCCGGACGGTCCGGTGAGTACGACGAGTTCGCCCGGTTCGACGGCCAGCGAGGCGCCGTCCAACACGACGTCGTCGCCGTAGCGTTTGGACAGTCCACTGACTTGGATGACCGGTTCACTCACGGCGCAACGCCTCCAGCGGGGAGATCGACGCGGCCCGCACGGCGGGGTAGAGCGCGCCGAGCACGGCGACGCCCAGCGCGAAGTACAGGGAGCGGCCGAACACGCCGGGTTCCCAGCGGGGGATGAAGAACCCCTTGAGCGACGACAGGTTCTGCAGCACGTTGACCGCGCCCCACCCCAGCAGCACCCCGAACGCGGCGCCGACCAGGCCCATGACGACGGCTTCGCCGAGCACGAGCATGACGATCCGGCGGCGGGCCCAGCCGATGGAGCGCATCACCCCGAACTCGCGTAGCCGTTCGAAGAACGACAGCAACGTGGTGTTGAGCACCCCGGAGATCGCGATGACCGCGGCCAGGATCGTGCCGCCGGTGTTGGCGGCGTCGACGAGGGTGAGGGTGTTGTTGGACCGGTCGAAGTCGGTGAGCGACTCGATCGGCGAGTACTGGACGAATTTCTTCGCGATGCGGTCCTTGACGGTTTCCACCGAAACGCCCTCGTCGACCTTGACGAAGCCGAGGGTGACGAATCCGGGCATCTGGTTCTCGGCCTGGAGCACCGACAGGGGGAACATCATGGTGGAGTCACCGAAGGAGATGCCGGTCCGGTAGACGCCGACGACCTTGCGTGTCTTGTCGCCGATCTCGAGGGTGTCACCGACCTTCTTGTCGATGCTGGACGCCAACTCGAAGCCCAACATGACCTCGTCCTCGGCGTCCTCGGCGTACGAACGGCCTTGCAGGATGATCACGCCGAAGGGTTCCTGTGCGGCCGGGTCGAGCCCGACCTCGATCACCGCGGGGTGCCCGGAGTCGTACTTGTCGGTCTGGATCAGCGCGCCGATGAGGCTGTCGACACCTTGGACCTTGGCCATGTCGGCGAGGTCACGTTCGGCGATGACGCTGTCGAGCGGGTTCGCGCCCTTCTGGACGATCGTGAAGTCGGCCTTGCCGACTTCGAGGATCTCGGTGGCGCTCGCCCGCAGTGACGAGGTGAGCACCCCCAGGGCGAGCACGGCCATGACGCCGATGGCCACGGCGGCGGCGGTGAGCGCGGCGCGCAGTTTGTGGGCTTTGACGTTGTGGAGGATCAGCCCGAGGAACGACACGGCGTCAGGTCACCCGCCCGGTCCGGCGTAGGCGCTCGATCGCATACGCGGACTTTATCTTTCAACGAACGCGTTCGATCGGACCCCGGCCGGATTTGCCGACGCCGGCGCGGCACGCGGCGACGGCGAGTTCGTCGACGACGTCGTTCCACTCGTCCCCGGAGTGGCCTTTGACCCACCGGAATTCCACGTCGTCGCCGCGGGCGCGGACCAGGTCGATGAGCGGTTCCCACAGGTCCCGGTTGGCGACCGGTTTTTTCGACGCGTTCTTCCAGCCGCGGCGCAGCCAGCCTTCCCACCAGCGGTCACGGAAGCAGTTGACGACGTAGGTGGAGTCGCTGACGATCCGCACCGGGCCGTCGACGGCCCGCAACGCTTCGAGTGCGGCGGTGATCTCCATGCGTTGGTTGGTGGTGTGCGCGTCTGCGCCCGACGCCCACGCCCCGCCGGGGATCGCCCAGGCCCAGCCGCCCGGACCGGGATTCCCCGAACAGGCACCGTCGGTGTAGATGATCACGGGGTCGTCGCTGGTCACCGGGCGAGTCTGGCAGATCGGTCCGTTCCCACCCCACGGCGTTCGGCGCCGGCGATCCGCACGAGCGCGGCCGCCGGTCCGGTGGGGTGGCGTCCTCGTCGCCACACGGCCCGGATGGTGCGTTCGGTGTGCAGGTCCCCGCATGCGACGACGGCGAGCCGGCCGGCGGCGACGTCGCGGTCGATGGCGAGTTCGGACACGACGGCCGGTCCGGTTCCGGCGACGACGGCGGCTTTGATGGCGGTGGTCGAGGCGAGTTCGACGGCGACGGTCACCTCGGTGTCGTGTTCGGCGAGTGCGGCGTCGAGCACCTGGCGGGTTCCCGAACCGATTTCGCGTACGACCAGCGGGGTCGCGGCCAGCCGGGCGACGTCGAGGGGTCGCCGGCGTCGGGTCCAGGGGTGGTCGGGGGCGACGACGACGGCGAGCCGGTCGGTGCACACCGCCCGGGTGGCCAGGCCGCGGGGTACGGCGGCACCTTCGACGAATCCGAGGTCGACCTGTTCGGCGAGCACCGCCGCGGCGACGTCGGCGGAGTTGCCCATCTCCAACGCGACGCGTACGTCGGGTTCCTCCGCGCCCAGACGGGTCAGCCAGCCCGAGAACAGGTATTCGGCGACGGTCATGGACGCCGCGACGCGCAGTTGGGTGCGTTCGTGGCCGCGTAGCGCGGCGACGCCGGCGACGAGGTCGGCCACGGCGTCGAGGACGACGGCGGCCCATTCGACGGTGGCTTTGCCCGCCGGGGTGACCGTCGAGCCCCGTGGGGTGCGTTCGAGCAGTTCGATCCCGAGGGCCCGTTCCAGGTCGGCCAGGCGCATGCTGGCGGCGGGTTGGGAGATGCCGTGGACGGCCGCGGCGGCCGTGATCGAGCCGTGTTCGGCGACGCTGGTCAACAGGTCCAGCGACGCGACGTCGGGGATCGGGTCGGCCAGCGGCACGTCTTCGAGGTTACCGTCCGCACCGGGTAGCCATCGGGTTTCCTTATGACGGCATCGGTGATCGCCGGGTTCCGACCGGCCGAATGCGACCCCATGATCGGACCATGACCGATTCGCCCCGCCACGCCGACCCCGCTGGCCCGCTCCGGGTCGTCCCGACTCCCGAGCACGGTTCCGGTGGTCGTCCGGGTTCGGGCACCGACGCCGAGTCCGATCCCCACGCCGGTTCGGCCGGCCGGAGACTCGCCGATGGGA
>CAZVFF010000235.1:0-4120 GCA_964626395.1 uncultured Iamiaceae bacterium
CGGGAGGCGTCCCGTCGCGCGACGGGCGGGACGCGTGCGGTCACTCGTCGGCGCTGAACCGGTCGCGAAGACGGCCCTGCTGGCCGGTGAGGTAGTCCCGCAACGAGCCGTGACCACCGCGGGTGCGGTAGTAGTGCCACCCGGCCCGGCCCAAGCGGCCGACGTTGCGTTCGAACCACAACGCACCGAAGAGCATCACGAGGAACCCACCGAAGGCGACGAAGAAACTCGACGCGGTGGCGAGCGCCACCACGACGATCACCACACCGATGAAGAACAGCAGACCCGCCCATTTCATCTGTCCCCAGGCGTGACGCCACACGGTCTGGTTCTCCAGATCCCCGACCAGCTGGGGGTCGCGTTCCTGGAAGTCGGCGGCGATCTGATCGAGAATGCGCTGTTCGTCTTCGGAAAGTGGCACCAGGAACTCCATGTCCGCGTGACCGGTACGTGCCGAGGTGGGCTCCAGTCTCGCACACGGTCACGCGAGCTTCAACGTGCCGGCGACGGTTTCTCGTCGGTGTCGTCACGAGGCCGACCCCCGGCAGACCGATCGTCGCCCGCCGGATCCCCGCGACCCCATTGTTGGTCGCCACGACGCCGCACATCGACCCGACCGTCCACGACGAGCGCGGCCGGTGCGATCGCGTCGGCTCCGAACCGGGAACGGACCCGGTCGACGACCTCGTCGGTGGCCCGTCGGGGGCCCGAACCCGACAGGTCGAACGCGAGTTGCCGATCGGCGTCGGCCGCGACGAGGTTCATCCCGGTGACGCCCAACAGTCGGACCCCGTCGGCCGGGTCGACGGCGTCGAGCAGATCGCGTGCCGTGCGGGCCAGTTCGGTCGTCGACGCCGTGGGTCGATCGAGGGTGTGGGACCGGGTGATCGTCGTGAAATCCGCGAAGCGGACCTTGAGCTGGACGGTCCGGGCGACCAGGCCGTGTTCGCCGAGTCGTTGCGCGGTCGCATCCGCCAGGCGGAGCACCTCGGTGGACAACACCCGGCGTTCCACCAGGTCGTGCAGATAGGTCTCCTCGTGACCGATCGACTTCGGTGTCCGGTCGGCCACGACCGGACGCGGGTCCACCCCCATCGCGAGGTCGTGCAGCTGAGCTCCCGCGGCGGGGCCGAAACGCCGGCGCAACAACGTGACCGGTATGGCCGCGAGGTCCCCGACGGTGACGACGCCGATCCCGGTCAGCCGGGCCAGGGTCGCCGGACCCACACCCCAGAGCTCACGGACGTCGAGACCGTGGAGGAAGCCGAGCTGCTCGTCCCGGTCGACCACCACGACCCCGGCACCCGGCTCCGGGCCCGCCCCGGGCGGTCCGGGTCGGGGTTTGGCTCGTTTGGAGGCGAGTTTGGCCACCAGCTTCGTGGGCCCCACCCCCACCGCGCACTCCAGGCCTTCGGCATCGCGGACCCGTTTGCGCAGACCCTCGGCCAGGCCGCGGACATCCTCGTGGGCGTGCAGTACCCCGGTGACGTCGCAGAACGCCTCGTCCAACGACAACGGCTCGACCAACGGGGTCGCATCGCGCAGGATCGCCATGATCCGGGCGCTGACCTCGGCGTAGTGCGCATGGTCGCCGTGCAGGAACACCGCATCCGGGCACAGGCGTTTCGCGCGCACGGCCGGCATGGCGGAGAACACCCCGTGGGACCGTGCCTCGTAGGAGGCCGCCGCGACGACACCCCGCGGGCCGTCGCCACCGACCACCACGGGACGCCCACGCAACTCGGGGTGACGCAGGATCTCGACGGATGCGAAGAACGCGTCCATGTCGAGGTGCAGGATCGTCACCGACGGTGCCACCCCACCAGTCTGTCGGGCGGGCGACGAAGATGTGCCACGACCCGACCCGGGACCCGCGTCGACGGCGGCAGCGCGTGCGCCGGCCCGAGCCCCGACGCCCTATCGTTCCCGGTGATGTCCTCGCCGCACCACGTCACCCCGACCACGGTCGCGCCGCGCAAGGTCCGGATCCTGTCGTTCGTCGCGATCTGCGCGGGTGGGCTGCTCGGTGGGCTCATCGGTTGGGCGTTCGTGCGTCTGCAGGTCGACGGGGACACCGCCGTGCCCGAGGCATTCGGGGCGCTGGTCGGTGCGGTGGGCGCCGCACTGGGGATCGCCGTGGTCGCCACCCTGGTGTTGCGCGCGATGAACGAGTGGCGCACGATCCAACAGGGCATCAACCCGCGGACCGGTCGGGAGCTCAGACGCCGAGGCTGATCCGCCGGAATCCCTCGCTCGCAGCCAGCCCGGACGATTCCAGACCCTCCGCGGCCCGCTGCGCCACGAGGGTCGCGATGCCGTCGTCGTTGCCCGCCAACTGGGAACGATGACACCGCAGCGCGGCGATCTTGTCGGACACGTGACCGTCGACGTCGACCCACACGTCGGTGGTCAGGGTGCCGCTCAACAACAGCGTGCCCACCGCGTGGGGTTCGCCCGCATCGGGGAAGTACAGGGGCGAGGCGGCCGCCGGGGCGACCGCGTCGAGCACGGCGAAACCCACCTCGCGGTGATCACGATGGTTCACGTAGCCCGACCCGATGAACACCGCGGTCGGGTCGTGACCGAACACGACCTCCGGACGCCAGGCACGGATCCGTTCGACCAACGTGGCCCGCAACGCGACCGAGTTCACGACCTCGCCGTCGAGGTTGTCGAGGACCTCGTGACCGGCGAGTCCGAGCGCCTCGGCGGCCTCGGCGACCTCGACGGTCCGGGTGGCCGCCACCCGGCTCGGATCCGCACCCGGTTCGTGGCTGCCCTTGTCACCGCGGGCACAGATCACCAACGCCACCGCGCACCCTGCTGCGGCCCACCTGGCGAGTGTCGCCCCGCACGCGATCTCCGCGTCCGCGGGGTGCGCGAACACCGCGAGCGCGCGAGCGGGGACACCGTCGATGACCGGGGACACGGACCAGAACCTACCGGTCGGGCGTCGACGGGCCGATATGCGTCGAGCCGTTCGACCGGCCATGCTTGTCCCATGGAGTCCACCACGCCGGCCGACCTCGCCGACCTGGCCGAGGACGTCGCCCGGCGAGCCGCGGCGATCGTCCGACGGGCCCGGGCCGGGACGATCCGGGTCGCCGACAGGAAATCCAGCGACACCGATCTGGTCACCGACACCGACCGGGAGGTCGAGGCGTTCATCATCGCCGAACTCACCGCCGCCCGGGCCGGTGACGCGATCCTGGGCGAGGAGACCGGGTCGCATGCGGGCACCAGCGGGGTCACCTGGATCATCGACCCGATCGACGGGACCACGAACTTCTTCTACGACCTGCCCGGCTTCAACGTGTCGATCGCCGCGGCCCACCGGGGACGTGTCGTGACCGGCGTCGTCGTCGACCCGGTCCGCGACGAGACGTTCCGTGCGACCCTCGGCGGGGGCGCGACCTGCAACGCAGCTCCCCTGCGCACCGGTTCGGGCACGGACCTCGGCCGGGCCCTGGTCGCGACCGGGTTCTCCTACGATCCGGCGCGCCGCCGGGACCAGGCCGACGTCGTGGCCCGGATCATCGACCGTGTCCGCGACATCCGTCGGAACGGAGCGGCCGCGATCGACCTGTGCAGCGTCGCCTCGGGACGCGTCGACGCCTATTTCGAATCCGGTCTGCAGGCGTGGGATCTCGCGGCCGGCGGACTGGTCGCCGCCGAAGCGGGTTGTGTGCTGCACGGCCCCGCCACCGCGGCGCCCGACGGTCGGCTGGTCGTGGCCGCCGCGCCGGGGATCGCCGATGCGTTCACGGAACTGTTGGCCGACGTGGCCGCCGAAGGGTTGCACGTCGCCGACCCATCCGCGCGCACCGGCTGGGAGTTTGGCAGGCTGGGGTCGTGAAAACCCACATCCTCACCGTCGAAGACGACGAGCGGATCCGCACCGCGGTCAAGCTCGCCCTCGAGGCCGAGGGTTGGGACGTCGCCGAAGCCGAAGCCGGCAACGAGGCCCTCGAGCGCTTCGAACAACGCCCGGCGGACGTCGTACTGATCGACATCATGCTGCCCGACATCGACGGGTTCGAGGTGTGTCGCGCGATCCGTCGTGCCAGCGACGTGCCGATCATCATGGTCACCGCCCGCGACGACACCCACGACATCGTGG
>CAZVFF010000236.1:0-4096 GCA_964626395.1 uncultured Iamiaceae bacterium
GAGCGCGTCCGCGTGGAACAGGTCCAGGGTCATGGCGATGATCTCACCCTCGAACCGTGTCGCGGAGGGGGCCATGTCGCGTTGCAGGGCGTTCATGTGGGCGTACAGGCCGAACGCCTCGGTCAGGAACGCGTAGTGGTCGTGATCGCCGCAGTACATGGTGCCCGAGCATTTGCCCCCCTCCCAGGTGGCGTCCTCCTCGTTCGCCATCGTCGCCAGCTCGGCGAGGATCTCGTCGCGGGCACGGCCCTGCGCGGGGAAGGTGCGGTTGACGGGGTACCGCTCGGCGTAGGGGAAATCCGAACTCATGGGGGCCTCCGGGGTCCTCGTTCGTGGGGCGACCCCTTGGTCTACCAGCCGGACCGCGGCGTGGCACCCCGGGTCGGGGTCATTCGCCCATGACCTCGGGGCCCCAACGTTCGTCGACGACCTTCTGGGCGGCCACGATCTGGGACGGCAGCGGGAACTCGATCCCGGCGAGTTGTCCGGCGGTCACACCGTCGCCCCCCAGATTCGCGAGGTCCTCGTCGCCGACCGCGTCGTCGGCGTGCAACGTCGCGAACCGGACCGGGATCGCGCCGCCCTGCAGGAACGCCTTCGCGCCGTCGTCGGAGATCAGGTACGACACCCACAGCCGCGCCGCGTCCGGGTGCGGCGAATCGGCGACGACGGCCTGGGCGGCGTAGTTCGGGAACAACCGGTCGGACCCGATGAAGTGCATCACGAGCCCGTCGCCGCCGTGGTCGTTCCGCAACGTCGAATCGGCGCGGGCGAACGCGAAGTTGTTGATCATGCTGATCGCCGCATCTCCACTCGCCAACTGGCTGGGGATCGCGATCGTTCCCGGGTCCAACACCCCGGATTCGACCAGCTCGACGAAGAAGTCGATCCCGGGTCCGATGTCGTCCAGGGACCCACCGTTGGCCAACGCGACCGTCCACACGGCGGCGAACGCCTCGGCCGACGACAACACACCCCGGTCCCCCGCGGCTTCCGCGGTGCGCGGGTCACCGGAGAAGCCAAGCAGGTCCGGTGGCAGATTCCGCAGGTCGTCGAGACTCGCCGGTGGCGGCACGTCACCCAACAACCCGGGGTTGGACACGATGCCGATCAGGCCGTAGTAGGTGGCGACCCAGTGACCGTCCGGGTCCTTCGCGGCGCTGGGGATCTCACTCCAACCCTCCGGCGTGAACGACGCGAGCAAGCCCTCCCCGGTGGCGTCGATCGCATGGCTGACACCGACGTCGATCACGTCGGGCTGGCCCGGTTTCCCGACGTTGTCGCGAACCTCGGTGAGTTCGTTCTCGGACCCGGCTTCGGGGTGTTCGGTGGCCGGATCGATCCCCGACATCTCCCGGAACCCGGCGAGCACCTCCGCGTAGTAGGAACCGGCACCGTCGGGCACCGCGATCAGGTTCAGCCCGCCTTCGGACTTCGCCCCGGCGAGCAGCTCGTCGAACGGACCGGTCGCCTTCGCGGTGGTCGAGGTCGGTGCGGCCTTCGTCGTCGAGGACGACGAACACGCGCTCGCCAACGGACCGAGTGCGACCGCACCCAACCCGATCGCCCCCACACGCAACAACGTGCGCCGCGACAACTCGCTTCCGATCTCCATGCCGGGAACCCCTTCTCGTCGGACGGACCGAATGTAGCGGGCGCCGACCGTCGGTGTGCGGCACGACCTTCCCGACGGGCCGGACCGCACCGCGGCTACCGTGACGGTTCCCGGCGACCCGATCCGCCACCCGCGGCGAACCCGGAGAGGCGCACCCTGTCCGACACCGACCAGAGTCCCGACCCCGCCACGGCACCGTCACGTACCGGCACACGCCGCCGCGAGCGGCGACGGTCCGGGGCGTCGCTCGCCTACTGGTCACGGGCGATCCTGAGTTTGGCCCTGGCGTTGTCGAACCTGGGCGGCGCCGCGATCGTGTTCGTGTTCAGCGTCTGGCTGCTGCCCACGGCGACGATCATGAACGGCCCGGCGTTGGTCCGTTGGAACGCGTTCGCCGCCGTCGCCTACACCCTGCTGGCCACCCCCATCGGCACGGTGTGGGGTCGCCACAGCCTCCGCGCCCACGAGCGCTGGCTCATCGAGGACCGACCGCCCACCGCGGACGAGGTCGACGGCACCCTGGCGGCGCCCCGCCGGCTCATGGTCATCCAGGGGACGCTCTGGGCGGTCGCCGCCGTGGGGTTCACGATCGTCAACGGGATCATCGACCCGGCGCTGATCGCCCGGGTGGCGATGACCGTCATCGGCGGCGGGCTGACCACCGCGACGCTCACGTTCCTGGTGGCCGAACGCATAACGCGGCCGGTGGTCACCCGCGCGTTGCAGTACGAACCCGAACCGGCACGCCACGCCGCCGGGGTGACCTCCCGCATGATGCTGGCCTGGGCGATGGGCACCGGCGTCCCACTCGTGGGTCTGCTCGCCGCCGGCATCGGCTACTTCATCACCGGGGAGGGAACCGCGACCCAGTTCGCCGTGTCGATGGTCGCCCTGGGAGGTACCGGGCTGCTGATCGGTTTCGCGATGACGCTGCTCGGTGCCCGGTCGGTCGCCGGCCCGGTCCGTGCGGTGCGGCGCGCCATGGCCGAGGTGTCCGAAGGCGACCTGGACGTCACCGTGGAGGTGAACTCGTCGACCGAGGTGGGCCGGCTGCAGTCCGGTTTCAACCGGATGGCCGCGGGCCTGCGTGAACGCGAGGAGCTGCGTGACCTGTTCGGCCAGCACGTCGGGACCGACGTGGCCCGGACCGCCCTGGAACGGGGCGTGGACCTGCGCGGCGAGACCCGTCGGGCGACGGTGCTGTTCGTCGACGTGGTCGCCTCGACCGCACTGGCCGCCCAGTTGCCGCCACGTGAGGTGTTCACGTTGTTGAACCGCCTGTTCGCGGTGGTCATCGACGTCGTCGACGACCACCACGGTTGGATCAACAAGTTCGTCGGCGACGCCGCCATGGCGGTGTTCGGCGTGCCCGAATGGCTCGAGGACCACCCCGGCGCGGCGCTCGCGTGTGCCCGGGACCTGGCCGTCCGACTCGACACCGAGGTTCCCGAACTGGACTTCGGGATCGGGGTCTCGACCGGCCCGGTCGTCGCCGGCCACCTGGGCGACGAACGCCGTTACGAGTACACGATCATCGGGGACATGGTGAACATCGCGGCTCGTCTCACCGACCTGGCCAAGGACCGGCACCAGCGGGTGTTGGCCGACCACACCGCCGTGCTCGCCGCGCACGATACCGAACGGTCCCGGTGGTCACCGGGGGCGCCCATCGAGGTGCGGGGACGCAACGATCCGGTCGTGGTGTGTACCCCGACCGTCGGCATCACCCGGCCCGACCGTCGCCACGACCCGACCCGGACCCTGTCGTGGCGGCGTGACATCGCCGACGCCCCGGCACGACACTGAGTCGTGCACGGCCGCGCCGCCGGCGCGTCGGTTCAGGCGCCCGCCGCGACGAGTTCCGCGATCTGCACGGCGTTCAACGCCGCACCCTTGCGCAGATTATCACCGGCGACGAACAGGGCCAGCCCGCGTCCGTCGGGCACGGTCTCGTCCGAACGGATCCGCCCCACATAGCTGGCGTCCTCGCCTGCCGCCTCCAACGGTGATGGCAGCTCGGACACCACCACGCCGGGCGCGTCGCCCAACAGGCCGGTGGCATCCTCTACGGAGACGGACCGCGCGAAGGTGGCATTGATCGACAACGCGTGGCCCGTGAACACCGGCACCCGCACGCACGTGCCCGAGACGGCCAGTCCGGGGATGTCGAGAATCTTGCGCGACTCGTCGCGGAGTTTCTTCTCCTCGTCGGTCTCACCCAGGCCGTCGTCGACGATCGACCCGGCGAGGGCCACCACGTTGAACGCGATCGGACGCACGAACTTGGACGGTTCACCCAGGTCCACGGCGTCCCCGTCGAAGGTCAGCTCCCGGGCACGGTCGGCGCCCTTGCGGATCTGCTGGTCGAGCTCGTCCACGCCGGCCAACCCACCACCGGAGACCGCCTGGTAGGTGCTGACGACGAGCTTCTCCAGACCGGCGGCACGGTGCAGCGGTGCCAGCACCGGCATGGCGGCCATC
>CAZVFF010000237.1:0-4083 GCA_964626395.1 uncultured Iamiaceae bacterium
CTACTGGGTGTTCCGCAAACGGATTTCCCCGTCGCACATCCCCGAAGCCCCCGCCGCGGTCACCGGCGCGACGTGAACGCTCACCACCACCCGCTGCGGGGCCTGGGCGAGGTGCCCCGCGGACGGCTGTGGTGGCTCGCGTTCCTGGCGGGTCTCGGTGCGGTCGGCCTGGTGCTGGTCGCCGACGGGATCGCCCGTGGCGTGGCCTCGGTCGCGTCGGGAACCGACACCTGGCGGGGTGCGGTGGGGACGGCAGCGGTGGGCCTGATCGTCCGGGCGGTGTCGGTGTGGGCGTCGAAGGTCGCCGCTGCACGCACCGCGGTCGGGGTGAAACGTCGGTTGCGGGCCCGGCTGGTCACCCGGGTCGTGGAGCGCCCGGCCCGACGGGTCGGCGCCGCCACGGTGCTCGCCACCCGTGGCCTGGACGACCTCGACGACTACTACCGGGTGTTCCTGCCCGCGGTGATCGCCGCGGTCACCGTTCCGGTGCTGATCGGTGCACGCATCCTGTTCGCGGACGTGCCCAGCGCGATCGTGATCGCGTTGTGTGTACCGCTGGTCCCGGTGTTCATGGTGCTGATCGGCATGCACACCCGCGATTCGGTGGCGGCGCGCACCGACGCGTTGGCGGTGTTGTCGGACCACCTGGTCGAGTTGGCCCGCGGGCTGCCGGTGCTGGTCGGCCTGGGCCGGGTGGGCGACCAGACCGACGCGTTGCGTGACGTGTCCGAACGGTACCGGCGCACCTCGATGGCCACGCTTCGCACGGCCTTCCTGTCCGCGTTCGCGTTGGAGCTCATCGCCACGATCTCGGTCGCGGTCGTGGCGGTGATCATCGGGATCCGCCTGATCGACGGCGGGCTGGGGTTGCAGACCGGCCTGTTCGTGCTGATCCTCGCGCCGGAGTGTTTCCTGCCGCTGCGCGAGGTCGGCACCGCGTTCCACGCCTCCGAGGACGGCCTGGAGGCGTTGCGCCGCGTCGAGGACGTGCTCGACGGCACCGACGATCCGCCACCGCCGGCCCGGCCGGGCGCGCCCGCGGGCGTCCAGCATCTCTCGGTGCGGTTCGACGGTCGCACCGTCGACGCAGTGGACGACGTCACCTTCACCGCCCCCACCGGTGAGGTGACCCTGCTGTCCGGGCCGAGCGGTTGCGGCAAGTCCACGGTGCTGGGCCTGCTGGCCGGCAACCGACCCGACGGCGCCGAGGTGCGTGGCACGGTCACCACCCCGGGTGCGGTCGCCTGGTTGGCCCAACACCCGCGGGTGTTCGGTTCCACCCCCGTCGACGAGCTGGCCGCGTACGGCGTGTCGGATCCGGTCGACGCGACCAGCCTGTTGGACCGGGTCGGTCTGGCCGACGCCGCCCGTACCGACACGTCGAGGCTCAGCCCCGGCGAGCTGCGCCGTCTGGCCTTCGCCCGGGTACTCGCACGGGTCGACCGGGGCGCGGAACTGGTCGTGCTGGACGAACCAACCGCACACCTGGATGGCGTCAACGGCGCTCGGATCCGGGCCGAGATCGCCGCGATGCGCCGCAACGTCACGGTTCTGGTCGCCTCCCACGACCCGCAGGTGCGGCACCTGGCCGACACGGTCGTGCATGTCGGGGCCGACGACGCCGGGTACGTGCCCGCCGACCCGCCCATCGACGCGTCGGCCGACGACCCGGTCACCGACCGCGGGGGAGTGGGAACGTCGTCGTCCACGGCGCTGACCGGTGTGGAACGTCGTGCGGTGTGGCGGGAACTGGTGGCGTTCCTACGGCCCGCCGGCTGGCGGTTTCTCGGGGCATCCGCCGTGGCCGCGTTGACGGCGGGGTTCGCGATCACGCTCACCGCGGTGTCGGGCTGGTTGATCGTCCGTGCCGGCCAGGGTGCGGCGATGATGTACCTGATGGTCGCCATCGTCGGCGTGCGGTTCTTCGGCATCGGCCGGGCCGCGTTGCACTACGTGGACCGCCTTGCCACCCACGATGCGGTGTTCCGGGCACTCACCCCGTTGCGGCTGCGGTTGTGGAACGCGCTGGCCCGGCGTGGTCCGGCCGACCGGGCACTGCTGGGTGCGGGCGGCACCCTGGGCAGCCTGGTCGCGGACGCCGACGACGTGCGCGACCTGGCCCCACGGGTGGTGACACCACCGATCACCGCGGTGCTGGTGTGGATCGGCAGCGCGATCGCGCTCGGGCTCGTGCTGCCCGCCGCCGGGGTCGCGGTCGCCACGATCGGCCTGGTCGCGCTCGTTGTGCCGCCGGCCGTGGCGCTGGCGGCCGACCGGCGTGCCGGCGTCCGGGCCGACCGGTCGAAGACCGAACTGCTCGGCGTGGTCGCGGCGTTGTTCGCCGCGGCCGACGACCTGCGAGCCAACGGTGTCGCGCGTGCCGCGGTGCGACGCGTCGAGGCCATGGATGCCGAACAGGAACGGGCCGAACACCGGGCCGCGTGGGCCACCGGGGTCGGTGACGCGCTCGTGGTCCTGCTGTGCGGCGTGCTCGCACTGGCCATGTTGCCCATCGCGGCGGCGGGCGTCGAAGCCGGGGCGATCTCCACCGCGGTGGTGGCCGTGCTGGTCCTCACCCCGTTGGGTCTCGCCGAACCGTTCAGCGGCGTGGTGCAGGCCGCGTTGCGAGCGCCGACGCTGGCCCGGGTGCTGGCCCGCCTGCACCGGGTCACGGCGATGACCGACCGGGTGGTGCCCGGCGAGGCGACCCTGGAACGTGCCGATCGGCTCGGCCTGGAACGGGTCGCGTTCCGTTGGCCCGACACCGACACCGACGTGTTCGCCGATCTCGATGCCGAGGTGTCACGTGGCGAGTGGTTGGTCGTGACCGGCCCGAGCGGTTCGGGCAAGTCAACGCTGTTGAGCCTGCTGCTGCGCCACATCGACCCGACCGTCGGCCGTTACGTGCTCGACGACGACGTCGACGCGCGCCGGTTCACCCCGGCGAGCGTGCGGGAACGGATCGCCTGGTGTCCCCAGGAGGCCCACCTGTTCGACTCGACGTTGCGTACCAACCTGGCGTTGGCTCGGCCCCGCGGCCGGGCACCCGACGAGGCCGAGATGCGGGCCGTGCTGGAACGGGTCGGCCTGGGCGACCTGCTGGACGAGTTGGCCGACGGGCTGGACACCACGATCGGCTCGGCCGGGGCGAAACTGTCCGGCGGGCAACGCCAACGCGTCGCCGTGGCCCGGATGTTGCTGACCCCGGCCGACGCGGTGCTGGTCGACGAACCCACCGCCCACCTGGATGAACTCGGTGGGCAACGTCTGCTGGACGACCTGCGGGTCGCGTTGGCCGACCGGACCACCGTGCTGGTCACGCACCGCAGCTCGACCGTCGGGCCCGACGACGGCCACCTGCGGTTGGACAGCCCGGCGGTGACGTGGTCGGAACCGGTCGTCACCGGCCACCCGCCGATGGTGAATCCGTAGCGGCCCGGTCGCCCCGGACTCTCAGGGGGCGTCGATCGCCGGCCACCCGCCGAAGAAGTTCAGCGGGGCACCCATCCGGATCGGCTCGACGACCGGGGCATCGGCGGGGTTCACCAGGTTGTGGACGACGTGCCCAGACGCGATCAACAGGTTGCCCCGCCGGGTGATCTCCACCGCCCTCGCCGCCAGGGCCAGCTCGGCTCCCCGGGCGAACCGACGCCGGGTGCCGTCATCGGCCGCGCCGTTGCCGGCGATCGGTACGGCGACGCCGTCCGGTCCCATCCGGAAGACCCGGTTCGCGTCGATGTCGTAGCTCTCCGACCAGGTGAAGCCGTAGATCGTCCCTTGCGCGTCCGCGGTCGTGGGGATCGGGGCCATCGACTCGTCGAAGTGGATCGGTGAACTGGACACCACGCCGTGGTCGATGTCGAGCCGGACCGGTGATCCGTCGTCGTCGACGGTGAAGGTGACGTGGTGATCGGGTCCGACCCGGACGAATCCGGTCGTCGGGCCGTCCGGCGTCGGGAGCGACGTGATCAGCGTGTCGTCGCCGGCGGTGTCGATCCGACGGATGTCCGACACCCTGTCTTCCGAGCCGTCCGGTCGCTCGACGTCGTGGTACATCAGGTAGGTGAGCGTCCCGTCCGGTTC
>CAZVFF010000238.1:0-4077 GCA_964626395.1 uncultured Iamiaceae bacterium
AGCTCCGGCATGTTCGCGAAGTTCATGCCGTAGATCCCGGCCGTGGCGGTCGGGACCAGCGCGATCGCCGCCCAGGCCGAGATCTTGCGCATGTCCTCGTTCTGCTGCATCCCGATCTCGCTCTGCCGGATCCCGGTCATGGCCAGGTCCGCCTGGAGGATGTCGATCAGCAGGCGGTCGTGGCTCTCGATGGAGTCGGAGGAGCGGTGCAGATGGTCGAGCACGTCACGGAAGTACGGCATCGATTCCGCGTCGACTCCGGGTACGGCACCGGTGGCCAGACGTTCCAGTGGCCGGGTCAGGGGCAGCACCGCCCGACGCAACCGCGAGATCTCCCTTTTGAGGTTGTAGATGCGTTCGACGTGATCGGCACCGGTGTCGTCGAACACCTGGGATTCGACCTCGTCGACGTCCTCGCTCATCGATGCGATGACGTCCTCGTAGCGGTCGACGACGGCGTCGGCGATCCGGTAGAGCACCCCGGAGGGGCCCGGCCCGGTCTCGGTGGCGCCGGCGTCGAACGCGGTGCGGGTGCGCGCCACGATGTCGGTCGGCCCGTGCCGGACGGTCACGATGAACCCCGGCCCGAGGAACACCGCGATCTCCGACACGATCAGTTCCTCGGCGTCGGTCGCGTAGTCGGCGGGTTTGAACACGACGAACACGACGTCGTCGTAGATCTCCAGCTTCGGTCGCTGGTGCGCGCTGACGGCATCCTCCACGGCCAACGGCGGCAACTCGAACGCGCGGGCCACGTCGGCGATGTCGGCGGCCGAGGGTTGTCGCAGACCGATCCACACGAACCCGTCCGTGGTACGTGACCGGGCGGCCGCCTGTTGCGCGTCGAGCCGTCCGGCGACGCGCCGTCCGTTCTCGTAGACCGCACAGTCACCGATCGCGCCGGATGCGGGTCGCTGGTCGGTCGGGTCGGTCGTCATCGTCGCACAACCTACCCGTCGATCGACGACGGGCCGGCCGGGGTGACGCCCCGCGTCGACCCGTCGGGTCTGCAACACTCGGAGCCGACCGGCGGGCCCGGTCGATTCCAGCGAGGAGCAACGTGATGACGACATCCCAACCGGTGCGGTACGGGATCCAACTGCCGGTCCAGGCGCAGAGCAACCTGTTCGTGCAGGACTGGGAACGTTCCGCCACACCCGACGACCTGGCGACGATCGCCCGCACCGCCGACGAGGCCGACTTCACCTACGTGGGGGTGTGCGACCACTTCGCGATCCCCGAGCGGCTCGCCGGCGCGATGGGAACGACCTGGTACGACAACGTCGCCACGTTGGGTTGGTTGGCGGCCGTCACGAAGCGGACCCGGCTGCTCAGCCACGTGCACGTGCTCGCGCATCGACACCCCGCGCAGACCGCGCACGCGTTCGCCACGATCGACCACCTGTCGGGTGGTCGGGTGATCCTGGGGGTCGGTGCCGGTCACGTACCGGAGGAGTTCGCTCTGCTCGGGGTGGACTTCACCCGGCGCGGCGCGATCCTCGACGAACGTCTCGAAGCGGTGAAACGCCACCTGGAGAACGAGTTCGTCGACGGTGCGGGTGCGGCGCCCCGTCCGGTGCAGCAACCCCGGCCGCCGATCCGGGTCGGGGGTTCCTCGCCGGCCGCGATCCGACGCGCCGCGTTGCGGGCCGAGGGTTGGTTGCCCCAGGGGCCACCGGCGGACGGCATGGCCGCCGCGATCGCGACGATCCGGTCGTTGCGCACCGACGCCGGCCTCGACGGTCCGTTCTCGATCGGTACGATCACCCCGTTCCTGCGGATCGGCGCACCCGTCGAGGACGCGCCCGAAGGCACCGTGCACGGTTCGGCGGACGAAGTCGCCGACCGGTTGCGTGCGTCGACCGCCGCCGGGGTCACCGACCTGCAGGTCCGTTTCGCGGCCGACGGTGTCGCCGACCACTGCGACCAGATGCGGATGTTCGCGGACTCGGTCGCTCCCCTGCTCGGCGACTGAGACCTGCTCAGCGGTTCGCCAGACGGGCGTGCGTGTCCAGGGTGGCCAGCACCTCGGATTCGGTGCCCATCGGGACCCGCAACACGACCTCGTCGCATCCGAGCGACTCGTAGTGGTCGAGTTTGCCGGGTGTGGGGACGATCCCGAAGGGGACCACGCTCGGATCGCCGGGCCGTCCACGTTCCCGCCACAGGTCGCGCAGGCGGGGCACGGCTCCGGTCAACCCGGATCCGCCGATGGGGAGCCACCCGTCTGCGTGGTCGGCGACGGCCGCGAACAGTTTCGGCCCGGCCCCGCCACCGATCAGGGTCCGGACCCGGGGTTGTTGGACGGGTTTGGGCCACGCGTACGCGGGTTCCAGATGCAGACGGGAACCCGCGTACGCGGCTTCGGGTTGCGACCACAGCGCGGTCATCAACGCGAGTTTCTCGGCGGCGAGCTCGCGGCGGGTGGCGAAGTCGACGCCGTGGTCCTCGGCTTCGGCGCGGTTCCAGCCGTACCCGATGCCCAGCACGAAGCGGCCCCCGGAGACGTGGTCGAGGGTTGCGATCCGTTTCGCCAGGCCGATCGGGTCGTGTTGGGCGACCAGGAGCACCCCCGTGCCGAGAGCGATGCGGTCGGTGACCGCTGCGACCATCGCCAGGGCCACCAGCGGGTCCAGACCGCGTCGGTAATCGGTGAGCCGGACCCCGTCGACCAGCCCGGGCGGTTCGGCGGCACGCACGGGCAGATGGGTGTGTTCGGGCAGGTACAACGCGTCGAAGCCGCGTTCCTCGACGGCCCGACCGAGGCTGACCGGGTCGATCCCCCGGTCGGTGAGGAACACGGTGACGCCGATGCGCATCGGGCCAGTATCGCCGACGCGGCCGGTCACATCGTGCCGCCGGGTGCGCCGGCGCGTCCTGATCCGTGCGGGTCGGGACGAACGGTAGGGTCGTGGGGCACCACAAGGGGGCCAGATGCACACGATGGGAACACGACTGCGGCCGCGCACCGGCGCGCCGCGCTCCGCCCGGCCCGTCCGGGTGGGGATCGTCGGTGCCGGATTCGGTGGGATCGGCATGGCGATCCGGCTGTTGGGAGCCGGCGTCGACGACGTCACGATCTTCGACAAGGCCGACGACATCGGTGGCGTCTGGCGGGACAACACCTACCCCGACGCCGGCTGCGACGTCCCTTCGCACCTGTATTCGTATTCGTTCGCCCGTCGGGTCGGCTGGTCCCGCCGGTTCCCCAAACAGCCCGAGATCCTGGACTACCTGCGCGACTGCGTGGACCGTTTCGACCTGGCCGACCATCTGGCGTTGGGCACCGAGATCACCTCGGCGGTGTGGGACGACGACACCGCCGAATGGGAACTGACCACCGCGGCCGCGCGAACCCACCGCTTCGACGTGGTCGTGTGGGGACTCGGTCAGTTGAACCGACCCAAGTGGCCCGACATCGACGGCCTGGACGGGTTCACGGGCACGATGTTCCATTCGGCCCGGTGGAACCACGACCACGACCTGACCGGTGAACGGGTCGCGGTCATCGGCAACGGCGCCAGCGCGGTGCAGTTCGTCCCGCCGGTCGCGGAACGAGCGGCCCATCTGATCCAGTTCCAGCGGGCACCGAACTGGTTCCTGCCCAAACCCGACGAGCCGTACACGTCGGCCGAGATCCGCCGTTTCGACCGCATCCCGGGGTGGGGGCGGCTGTACCGGTCACGGATCTACGCCGAATTCGAATCCCGTTGGGTCGCGCTGCGACGCGACTCGAAGGTGTCCCGCGCGGCGCGGGACATTTCCAGGTCCTTCATCGAATCCCGGGTTCGCGACCCGGAACTGCGGACGAAGCTGATCCCGGCCTACCCGGTGGGTTGCAAGCGGGTGCTGATCACCGACAACTACCTCGACACGCTCTGCCGGGACGACGTCACCGTCGTCGACGACCCGATCACCCGGGTCACCTCGGACGCGGTCCTGACCGCGGACGGGACCCGTCACGAGGTCGACACGATCGTCGTCGCGACCGGTTTCGACACCCTCGACTTCCTCGCGCCGGTCGAGATCATCGGATCCGGCGGCCGGAACCTGCACGCCGACTGGGCCGACGGGGCG
>CAZVFF010000239.1:0-2324 GCA_964626395.1 uncultured Iamiaceae bacterium
GCAGCAACGACACCGCCCACAGGGCGTAACCGAAGATGTCCTGCAGCATCAGCGGTGCCACCGCGAACGCGCCCATGTAGGCGGCGCCGGCGAACGCGGAGCCGACCAGCCCGCCGGTGAAGTTGCGTCGCCGGAAGAACGACAGTGGCAACAGCGGGTACGTGGCACGACGTTCGGCCAGCACGAACAGGCCGAACCCGGCCAGGCCGACCACACCTGCCACAGCGACCAGCGGGGTCACACCCACCTCGGGGGCCTGGTTCAACGCGAACATGACCCCGCCGGCCCCCACGGCCAGGGTGATCGCGCCGGGGATGTCGAAACCGACGTCGGTTCGTTTCGGGGTCTCGCGCAGCACCAGGTACGCGAAGAACACCGCCAGCCCGGCCACCGCGGACTGGATCACGAACACCGGACGCCAACCCCAGGCGTCGACCATCGGCCCGCCGGCGACCAGACCCACCGCGGGCGCGCCAGCCGCGACCAGCGCCCACCAACCCAGGGCCTTGACCCGTTCGGCCGCCGGGGTGACCCCCATGATCAACGCCATCGCGGCGGGCATGGTGGCGGCACCGATCACGGTGGCGGCGGTCCGCAGACCGATCAGGGAGAACGGATCCCACGCGGCGGCGGTGAACGCGGTGACCACCGTGGCCACACCGAAGCCCCACAGGAAGATCTTCCGGTGACCGTACAGGTCGCCGAGTTTGCCCAACACCGGCAGCGCCACGGCCGAACCGATCATCGGTGCCGAGATCACCCACGCCATCGTGTTCACGGAGGTGTGGAAATCGTCCGCGATGGGTCCGAGCGCGACCGTCAGGATCGTGACCGGGAAACTCGTCGCGAACATGCCGACCAACGCCGCCCACAACACCCAACGCGGGTAGTCGCCCCGTTCGTCCAGGCGGTGCTGGACACGCTGGCGCAGAGGAGCGAAACCGGACACGACGACCCACGCTACGGCGCGGAGTCGATCTTGACCCAACGGTCAAGATCGCGTCGGGTCGTGGAACACCGGGTCCGCTCCGACGCCGGTCGGGACGGCCCTCGGGTACCCTGGGTCGACCATGACCCTGTGGGACGCGATGGCCGCCGAGGACGAACCGGTCGAGGACCAGCCGGCCGCGACCTGGACGGTCGCCGAACTCGGCGCCGCCATCGGGGCCGGGTTGAAGCGGACCTTCCCGGCCGAAGTGTGGGTGTCCGGCGAGATCCGGTCGATCCGCCCACCGAACCGGAACGGCCACCAGTACTTCGACCTGATCGAACCCGGCGGCGACCCGGGCGCGTACCCGGACGCGAAGATCTCGGTCAGCCTGTTCCGTCGGGCACGGGGGCACGTCATGGACGTGCTCGCCGCGAACGGCGTCGACGCGCAACTCGCCGAAGGGCTGATCGTGCGGATCCGCAGCCGGGTCGACTGGTGGGCCGGCGGGGGTCAGCTCCGCCTGGTCATGTCCGACATCGACCCGGTGTTCACCCTCGGCCAGCTCGACGCCCAACGCCGTGAACTGCTCGCCCGGCTGTCCGCCGACGGTCTGTTGGAGGCGAACGGACGCCTGACGGTCCCGCCGGTGCCGTTGCGGGTCGGGTTGGTGACCAGCGCCGGGTCGGCCGCGCACGCCGACTTCGTCCACGAACTCGAAGCCGGGCGGTACCGGTTCGATGTCGTCCTCGCCGACGCACGGGTACAGGGGGCCGACGCCCCCCGCACGCTCGTCGCCGGGATCGAACGGGTCGCCGCCAGCGGGGTGGACGTGATCGCGGTGATCCGCGGTGGCGGGTCACGCACCGACCTGGTCGCCTTCGATCACCCCGACGTCGCGTACGCGATCGCCCGGGCACCGGTGCCGGTGTTCACCGGGATCGGCCACGAGATCGACCGCGGTGTCGCCGACGAGGTCGCCCACACCGCGTTGAAGACCCCGACCGCGGTCGCCCAGCACCTGATCGGCCTGGTCGCCGCCACCGAAGCCGCACTGGAACAACAGGCCGTCCGACTCGAACGGCTCACCGCTCGGCGGCTCGAGACGGTGGCGGCCCGCCTGGACGACCGTCTGCGACGGGTCGCGCGCGCCGCCGCGGTGGCCGACACCCGCGCCGCGACGCACCTGGGGGCCCTGGGTCACCAGCTCGACCTGGCCGCACACCGTCGACTCGGCGACGCCGTCCGCCGTAACGAACGGGACCGGGCACGACTGCAGACCGCCGCGCCCCGCCACCTGCAACGGGCCACCGAACGGCTCGGACACGTCGCGGCCCGGATCGACGCGGCCGACCCGACCAGGATCATGGCCCGGGGTTGGACCCTGACCCGCACC
>CAZVFF010000239.1:2424-4066 GCA_964626395.1 uncultured Iamiaceae bacterium
CGACGCGGCCGACCCGACCAGGATCATGGCCCGGGGTTGGACCCTGACCCGCACCACCGACGGGAAACTGGTGCGATCGATCGCGGCGGTCGACACCGGAACCGACCTGGTCACCACGTTCGTCGACGGGACCGCCGCCAGTACCGTCACCACCACCGCCTCCCGGGAGGACACCCCATGACCACCGAAACCGACGCCGACGCCCCGGCGACCTCCTATGCCGAAGCGACCGCGGAGATCGACACGATCCTCACCGAGCTGGAGCGCGACGACCTGGACATCGACCTGCTCGGGGTGAAGGTTCGACGGGCCGCGGAACTGCTCACCTGGTGCCGGGAACGGATCCGGGTCGCCACCGACGACGTCCGTGAAGCGGTCGAAGCGCTCGACACGGGCACCGGCGTCGGATCCGACTGAACCCCCCCGGGGATTCGCTTACCCGGGTCACCCATTCGGTTCGCCGGATATGGGATCCTGAGGAGGTGACACCCCCGACCACCCCCCTGGCTGCGATCCCCCCGGTGGGATGGACGATCGCCGTGCTGGCGGTGTTCGCGCTGGTGCTGCTGCCCCTGGTGTTCTGGGGGCTCGCCCGAACCGGGAAACGCGGCCTCGCGTGGGTGGCCCTGCCGGTGCTGGCCGTGGTCACCACCTCGGGGTTGTGGCTGTACGCGACCCAACAGCCGACGCCATGAGCCGCACCGGGCCGGTCACCGCGCAGATCAGGCTCCCCGACCAGTCCGCGGTGCGTTTCGAAGGGGTCACCGTCGGACGCGGCGCGGTTCGGGCCCTCGACGCCGTCGACCTGTCGATCGCCCGGAACCGTGTCGTGGGGGTCAGCGCCAACTCGCACGCGACGCTCGCCACGATCGCCGACCTGGTCGCCACCGCCCGCCGGCCCGACTCCGGGTCGGTGCACGTGGTCGGCTTCGACGCCGCCACCGAAGCCCCCGAGATCCGACGCCGGGTCGGTCATCTGGGCCACCCCCATGCCGTACCGGCGAACCTGCGGGTATCGGAGTACCTGTCGTTGCAGGCCGCCGCGCTCGCCGTGCCCCGGGGTGGTTGGGAAGCCACCATCGACACCCTGTTGACCCTGGTGGGTATCGCCGGACGCCAGGACGTGTTCACCAACGAGCTCCCCCCCGAGGCGCGTCAACTGCTGGGCGTGGCCGGCGCGTTGGTGAACGACCCGGGCGTCGTGGTCCTGCACGAACCCACATCCGGGCTCGGCGCGCGCGCCCGGGGGCGGCTGTGGAACATGCTGCACCGGCTCGCCGGCGTGTCGCGCACCGTGATCGTGTGCAGCAGCCAACTTTCGGAACTGTCGGCCGGTTGCGCCGAGATCGTCGTGTTCGACGCCGGCCGCCTGGTCGACCAGGGCCCCCCGACCGACGTCGTGGGACGGCTGGGTGGCGCCCGACGGATCCGGGCACGGCTCGCCAACGGTGCGGTACGCACCCACACCGTGTCCGACGCCGCCGCCCAAGCGGCGCTGTTGCGGAAACTCGTCGAAGCCGACCTGGACCTGATCGAGTTCACCGAGGTCGCCCCGGAACTGGACGACCTGTCGATGGTCCCTCCCGTCCCCGACACCGGCCCGGCCAGTCGGGGCGCTGCCGGAGTCAACGGGATGACCCCG
>CAZVFF010000240.1:0-4063 GCA_964626395.1 uncultured Iamiaceae bacterium
CGACGGTGACGGTGTCGCCCAATGCGTCGGTCAACGACCCCAGGATGTCATCGACCCGGGTGGGGTTCACCTGCGACGACCCGGCGCCCTGGTAGCGGGGGGTGCGGGCCAACTCGCCGATCAGCACCAGCCGTTGTCCGGCGGTCAGCTCCAGTGGCAGGACACCGTCGTCGTTCTTCACCAGCACCGCACCTTCCGCGGCGACGGACCGGGCCAACCTGTGGTGCGCGTCGACGTCGAACCCGCCGGCGGTGGCCCGCCGGGGTGAGCGGGCGACCAGTTCGAGCACCCGCCGGACCGCGGTGTCCAGGTCGGCCTCGTCGAGTTCGCCGACTCGGACCGCGGCGACGATCCGTTCCGGGCTCGTCTTGCCCGTGGAGGGCATCTCCAGATCCAGGCCGGCCGCGACCGAACGGGCCGGGTCATCGACCGCACCCCAGTCGGACACGACCAGACCGTCGAAGCCCCACTCGTCACGCAGCACCTCGGTGAGCAACCAGTGGTTCTCCGACGCGTACACGCCGTTGATCCGGTTGTAGGAGCACATGACCGTCCACGGGCGGGCCCGGCGGACGATCGGTTCGAACGCGGCCAGGTAGATCTCGCGCAGGGTGCGTTCGTCGACCTCGGCGGACACCCGCATCCGGTCGGTCTCCTGGTTGTTCACCGCGAAGTGCTTCAACGACGCGCCAACGCCGGTCGACTGCAAGCCGTCGACCCAGGCGGTGCCCATCTCGGCCGCGACGTGCGGGTCTTCGGAGAAGTACTCGAAGTTCCGTCCGCACAACGGCGAACGTTTGATGTTCACGCCCGGACCGAGCACGACGGCCAGCCCGGCGGCGCGGGCTTCGACACCGATCGCCTCGCCCACCCGGCGGACGGTGTCGGGGTTCCAGGTGGACCCGAGGGTGACCGCCGGCGGGAAACACGTCGCCGGTTCCGACGAGTCCAGCCCGAGGTGGTCGCCGCCGTCGGTCTGCACCCGCAACCCGTGGGGTCCGTCGGACACCATGATGGAGCGCACCCCGAGGCGTTCCACCGCACGGGTCCGCCAGAAGCCGCTCCCCGAACACAGCGACGCCTTCTCCTCGACGGTCAGCTGCGCGAGGACCGCGTCGACGTCGAACGTTCCATCGGTGGTGGTCATGCCCGGCGACGCTACCTGGGCGGACCGGTCGGCACCGCCGGCGGGCCCGGGTAGCCTCGCCGGGGTGCCGCCCATGCCGATGTTCCCGCTGGGTTCGGTGTTGTTCCCCGGCACCGCGGTGCCGCTGCGGATCTTCGAACCGCGCTCCCGGGCGGCGCTGGCCGACGTGCTCGCCGGAGACGGCACCTTCGGGACCGTGTTGATCGAACGGGGCCACGAGGTCGGGGGCGGCGACGAACGGTTCGACGTCGGCTGCGTCGCCCACGTCGAACGCCACACCGAGATCGCCAACGACCGTCACGAGATCCTGGCCCTGGGCGTGCATCGCATCCGGGTCGAGCGCTGGCTCGACGACGACCCCTACCCCCGGGCCGAGGTGCGGCTGTGGGCCGACGAAGCAGACACCGACCCGGCCACGACCCGGGAGCTGTACGCGACGTGCACCACCCGGTTACGTCGCTTCCTGGGTCTGGCGGCCGAGCTGGGGCACCGGGTCCCCGACGCCACCTTCGACATCCCCTCGGACCCGTCGATCGGTTCCCACCGGTTGTGCGCGCTCGCGCCGGTGGGCGCCTTCGACCGGCAACGTCTGCTGGCCGAGCCCGACGCGCGGCGACGCCTGGAACTCCTGGCCGAGTTGATCGACGACCAGTTGGCACTGATCCCGATCGACTGAGACGACCGACCGGCCGCCCGTCGGGTCGGGGTCGACCGGACCGGTCAGGCCACGGGCGACGGCCCGGTCGATGTCACCGCTCCGCCTCCGCTCGTGACCGTCGAGCCGTCCGGGCCCGGTTCGAACACGACGGCGGCCTCGAACGCGGCGCGACGTCCGGCGCGGCGCAACGCGGCGAGGATCGACGGTCCGGTCACGACGATCAACACCACGTTGGTGAACGCCCGCACCGTGTCCCACCCCAGTGAGGTCACCGCGTCGAACACCAGGTAGCGGCGCAGGTTGAACCAGTTCGACGCACCCGGCACGTACGCGGTCGTGCTGGCCGGGTCGACCACGAACGGCCAGAACGACAGGTTCAACAACAGCCCGTACAGGTACGCGCTGGCGAACCCGTAGACGGCCAGCAGCACGATCTCCGCCCGGCCGCCCCAGCGGGGCAGCATGCCCGCTCCCAGCCCGACGAACGCGGCGCCGAACATCTGGTACGGCAACCACGGGCCGACGCCGCCGGTGATGATCGCCGACGCGAACAGGCTGGTGCAGCCCAGCAGGAACCCGAACCCGGGGCCGAACACCCGGCCGGCGAGCACCAGCAGGAAGAACACCAGCTCGATCCCGGCGGTGCCGGCCCCGAGTGGACGCAACCCGGCGTTCACCGCGGACAGCACACCCAACAGCGCGAGGGCCTTCGCGTCGATGCCGCCTTCGGCGATCTGGGCGAAGCCGACCAACAGCACCAGGACCAGCAGCACGCCCATCAGCATCGGAGCGGTGGCGACGTCGCCGAGCGCGCCGGGGGTGATCACGAACGGCCAGGTGAACGCGACCGCGCCGAGCACGGCCGACAGGGCCAGCGCGACCCGCGACCACCGGCCCAACGGGATCACGACCGGGTCGCGGGGCCGGTCCCGACGCCGGCGGCCTTCCTCGCCGGTCCGGACATCGCCGTCGCGGTCCACGTCGGTGCGCGCGGCGACGATGCGCGCGTCCACGGTGGGGTCGGCCCCAACGGTGCGTTCGGCCGCGGTGTGTTCGGCCGCGACCGTGCGGTCGGCGACGGGACGTTCGGCGGCGGTCACGTCGACCCTTCCGGTCCGGTCGCGCCCCGGGTTTCGCCGAGGGTCGCGAGTCCGGCGGCCACCCCGTCGACGGTCAGGTACGGCAGGGGTCGCAGGATCTTCGCGACCTGCGGCGCGTAGGCGGGCGACGACACGACGATCTCGGCGGCGGGTCCGTCGGCGACGACGCGGCCTTCGGCGGTGATCACCACCCGGGTGGCACAGCCGGCGGTGAACTCGACGTCGTGGGTGGCCACGATCACCGCCCGACCCGCGGCGGCCTGTTCGGCCAGGATCGCGGTCAACGCGGCTTTCGCCGGGTAGTCGAGGCCACGGGTCGGTTCGTCCAACACCAGCACCCGGGGCGACGGGGCGGTCTGGATGGCGAGCACCAGGGCGAGTTTCTGGCCTTCGGACAGGTCCCGGGGGTGGCGATCGTCGGCGATTCCCGGGGCGAGGCGGTCGACCAGAGCCCGGGTCGTTCCCGCCGGCACACCCGATTCGGTGTCGGCCCGGTCGCATTCGGCGGCGACGGTGTCCAGGTACAACAGGTCGGCGGGGGTCTGGGGGACGAGCCCGACCAGGCCGCGGGCGGTGTGCGCGTCCACCGCGGCGGGGTCCACGCCGTCGACGGTGACCCGGCCACCATCGCGTCGACCCGAACCCTGCAGCGCCCACAGCAGCGACGACTTGCCCGACCCGTTGCGTCCCATCACCGCGACGATCTCGCCCGGGGCGCCCTCGAGGTCGACACCGCCGACCGCGACCAGGTGGCCGGAGGTGACCACGACCCCCTTCGCCTCCAGTGCGGGGCCGTCCCGACCGGCGGTGTGCCGGGCGACGGTCGGTTCGGCGGGCACGTCGGCCAGGCGTTCCCGCAACCCTCCGGCGACCCGTCGGGCGTCGCGCACGTTCAGCGGCAACGGGTCCCAGCCGCCGAGTCGGCCCAGCTCGACCACTGGTGGTGCCACCGGCGCGGCGGCGAGCATCGGGGCGGGTTCGCCGTGGGTCACGGTGCCGTCGCCGGCGACGATCACGACCGAGTCCGCGTACTGTACGACCCGTTCCAGGCGGTGTTCGGCCATGAGCACGGTCAGGCCCAGATCGTGCACGAGGCGGGTGACGGTGGCGAGCACCTCCTCGGCGGCGGTCGGATCCAACGCCGAGGTGGGTTCGTCG
>CAZVFF010000241.1:0-4040 GCA_964626395.1 uncultured Iamiaceae bacterium
CCAGGTGGATGGCGTTCATGCCCGACAGACACACCTTGTTGATGGTGTTGGCCGGCACGTTCATGGGGATCCCGGCACCCGTGGCGGCCTGACGGGCGGTGATCTGCCCGGCGCCGGCCTGGAGCACGTGGCCCATGAACACGTAGTCGACCTGTTCGCCGTCGATCCCGGCACGCTCGAGCGCGCTCTTGATCGCGACCGCGCCGAGGTCCGCGGCGCTGAGCTTGGCGAAGCCCCCGGAGAGCTTGCCGATCGGAGTACGTGCTCCGGCGATGATGACGGATCCGGCCATGGTGGACACCCCTGGGAAAGACGACTGGTGAGCGGTCCATCGTAGTGGGCACCACCGCATCCGACGAAGGGCCGCCACCGGTGCTCGCGACACATCGGTGGCGATCTCCCCCGTGTCATCGGCCACCGGACCCGCCGGACGAATCGACCGGATCATGGCTAACGGTCGGGTAACGCGTCGTTGGTAGGACCTTGCGGTCGGTGCAGGTGCGGAATCGCCCCGGATCCGACACCGAGCGTGGACGGACCCACCGCGCTGCCGCACGGGTTCGATCCTCAGTTCACCGGGCGGCGGACCGGACGGCCCAGCCGGCTGACCAACTCCCTGGTCGCCGGTTGGGCCGGAGCCGCCAGTTCACCGAGACGTTCCAGGAGTCGCGCAAGTGCGCGGCGCGCTCCGTCGATGTCGCCGAGCGACACCCGGGCCTCCACGAGACGCCGACCGGCCGATTCGGACCACGGGTCGACGGTGAGTGCACGCTCGGCCAACTGCTCCGCGAGTTCGGCCTCACCGCTGGACTCGGCCGCCCGACCCGCCGCGGCGAGTGCACGCAGCAGCACCTCGTCCAACGTCCGTTGCGCCTCGTCGAGCCAGTCGGCGCCCGCACCGCCACCGAGCCGGGTTCCGCCTTCGGTGAGCACGAGGATCCGACGGCCCGCGACGAGCACCTGTGCGTGGTCCCCCGACCGCGCGCCCGCCGAGATCCGGTCGCACTGATCACGCAGCTCCCAGACGTCGGTGGCCAGGCCCCCCTCCCGCGACAGGCGCATCACGCCGCCCGTGTCGTCGACGAGCCCGCTCCCGGCCCCTTTCGTCCGACCGGGGTCGAGGACGTCGAGGAGTTGTTTGAGCGTGAGCCGCAGGTTCGCGGCAGCACGATCGGCGGGGAGATCGGGCCACAGGTCCGCGGCGCGGGTGACCCGCGCCGCGCGATCGACGACGACGAGGTGGGCGCACAACTCGCGTACCCGCTCACGGGCCCACGCCCGTTCGGTGACGACCCGCCCGGCCCGCCGCACCTCGGCCCGGCCCAACAGCCCGATCCACAACCGACCGGGGTTCGCCCCCCACCCCGGAGGCAGGAACGGTCCGAACCGTTCGGCCGGCACGGGGCCGCCGTCCAGATGCGTCCGTGCCGCCGTCCCTGCATCGACCGCGCGTTGCAGGATCGGGCGGGCCGGTCCCAGCCGGCGCCACAACGACGCACGGTCGGTTTCCAGTGCGACCTCGAGTGTGCCGAGGAATACGGTGCCGTGCACGACCCGTTCGGGCAACGACCCGATCCCGTCGACGACCGCGCGAGCGCGCTCGGGCTCGCCCCCGGCGATCGCCGACGCCGCCGCGGTGACCCGTTCCAACAACGCCAACTCCTCGACGCGGTCGTCGACGGGCAGCGACGGCCCCACCATCCGGGTGTCCTCGTCGACGTCGGCGTCCCAGCGACCGTCCATCACCGCCAGGAACACCCGCGACGCCCGGGCGAGTTCCTCGGACAACGGGTTGCCGGCCAGGCGCGCCAGACGCACCGCCTCATCGACGTCGTCGAGGGCGCGTCCCCGCTCCCCGGCCGCCCATCGGGCGAACGCGCCGAGTCGCAGGGCCGTGGCACGCGACGCGTCCGATCCGACCGCCGCGGCCCGTTCGTAGGCAGCGACCGCCTCGTCGACCCGGTCGAGCAGCAACGCGTTCGTGGCCACGGTCATGTCGAACTGCGCGCTCCAGTCGCCCAGCGGCGCCATCCCGGCGACCTCGTCGGTGATCTCCAGGGCACGCGCCGGGTCGCCCGAGACCTGGGCGCGTACGGCACGGACGAGCCCGGAGAACAACACGGCGAGCGGGCCGTCACCCGGCCCGACGGAGGCCACGCGCTCCTCCAGACGTTGCAACATCCAACGCGTCTCCGTGCGTCGGGCCAACTCGGCGGCGGCGAAGAGCGCGCTGATCTCACGGTCACGATCCCCCGCCGCCCGCCACTGGTCCGCGCACCATTCGAACGACTCGAGCAGACGCTCGTTCGTGCGCCCCTCCAGCACCGCGATCGTGGACGTCACGAAGGTCCGCAACGGTTCGGAAAGCATCGCGCTGTCGCGCCAACGGCGCAGCACCCCCAGGGGGACGACCGGCGCAACGGCCTCGAGCGCCTGCGATGCCACCGCCTCGAGCATCGCGGCGTCGCCACCACGAATTGCCTGGTCACCCGCGCGGGCCGTCATGCCACGTTCGTGGGACAGACGGGCGAGCGCCCGGAGCGCGGCGGGTTCGTCGCCCTCACGGACATCGCCGGTCGTGGCCAGGGTCCACGGCGCGGCCCGCAACGCGGCGAAACCGAGCGACGCCACCGGCGGGAGCGCCCGCAGCGCCACGGGCACCGCCCGGTCGATCCCGAGCACGTCGACGACCCGGGCGACAGCGTCGTCGGAGGTGTCGTCGACGGTGGTGAACAACCCCACGAGTCGTCCCGAACCGGGCGGGAGTGCGGACAGGACCTCCGAGCGCAGGTAGTCGGCGACCAGTTCGTCCCGCCCGGCCGCCAACCATCTGGTCAACGCCGGCCACTGCGCCAGACCGGGCGCCTCGTCGGGATCCCACCCGTGGATCCCGAGTGCGTCGAGCACGGCGACGAGTTCGTCGTCGGTCCACGACAGCGCAACGTCGTCGATCAGATGCACCGTGTCGTGGACCAACGCGCGGGGCGGAACCGGACCCATCGGCGGACGCCCCGCCACGATCAGGCGCACATGACGGGCCCGGTCCTCGGCTGCGACCTGCCAGAGCCGTTCCCGGACCGCCGCGTCGAGCAGGTGGGCGTCGTCGACGACCACCAGACCACGTGGGCCGACGGACCTCGACCATGCCGCGAAGGACCCGCGGACGTCCTCACCGCCGTCGGATCCGGACGGGTCCACCGTGTGGTCGGCGGCGAGCGCGTCGACCAGTGCGGCCTCGTCCATGCCTGCCACCGCTCGGACGTGCACGCTGGGCGCGTCGGGCACACCCAGAACGTGGCATGCCCGGGCGGCCAGCACCGTCTTGCCGGTCCCGGCCACGCCCTCCAGCAACACGCAACCGCGCTGCAGTCCAGCACGGACGGCCGCGAGCAGTCGGGGACGGCCGATGTACCCGCTCGACGCCCCTGTCATGGCCGTCACCTCCGGGCCGCGATCGTACCGCCGTCACGCATCCCGCACCGGCCGAGTCCGGGCGCCCCACGGACGACCGGTAGGATCGGCGGCCATGCAAGCTTTCCTCGAAGCCATCCAGGCCGGCGCGTCCGGTGAAGAGATCGCGAACATCCCGATCCCCGAGTCGTACCGTTCCGCGCACGTGCTCCGCAGCGAGACCGACATGTTCGAAGGTGTCGAATCCGCCGACAAGGACCCCCGCAAGTCGTTGCACGTCGGCGACGTGCCCACGCCCGAACTCGCCCCCGACGAGGCGTACGTCGCGGTGATGGCGTCCGCGATCAACTTCAACACGGTGTGGACCTCGATCTTCGAACCGTTGCCGACGTTCGGGTTCCACGACCGCATGGCCCGCGAGTCCGAATGGGCGGCCCGGCACTCCCAGCCGTTCCACGCACTCGGCTCCGACGCCTCCGGTGTGGTGGTGCGGGTGGGTTCCGCGGTGCGAAACTGGAAACCCGGCGACCGGGTCACGATCCACTGCAACTCGGTCGACGACCAGTCCCCCACCTCCCACGACGACTCGATGCTGGGCGACAACCAGCGCATCTGGGGGTTCGAGACCA
>CAZVFF010000242.1:0-4030 GCA_964626395.1 uncultured Iamiaceae bacterium
GTTCCACCGCGGCGGTGCAGTCGGTCGGCCGGGTCGCGGCGTCGGTGTTCTCACCGGTGCGCGACGCCGCCGCCTGGGTGGGGCACCCGTTCGGGAACCTGTGGAACTCGGCGTTCCACTATTCGGAGGTCAAACGCGAGAACCAGTCGTTGCGGCGTCGGATCGACGAGCTGGAGTCGATCAAGACCCACGACGACATCGACCAACGTCTGTACCGGCAACTGCTCGCCCAGGCCGACATCACCTACCTGGACGACCTGGCCACCGTGGCCGCGCAGGTCACCTCGGGGCCGGTGTCGAACTTCCAGGATGCGATCGTCATCGACCGCGGTTCGGGTGACGGCATCAAGGTCGGCATGGCGGTGGTCACCGACCAGGGCCTGGTGGGGCGGGTCGCGAGCGTGTCGGGTGGGCAGTCGACGGTGCAGCCGATCACCGACCCGAACCTGGGGTTCTTCGTCAAGATCTACGCGCAGGACGACGCCGACGATCCGGGCACGACCGGTGAAGCGCACGGCCGCGGCCCCGGCGAGGACATCCGCGTCTCCGACGGGATCCTCGCGAACGTGCACGTCGCCGAAGGCGATCCGGTGTTCACCAGTGGTGTGGCCACCTCGACGTATCCGCCGGGGATCCCGGTCGGTACGGTGACCACGGTGGGACCGACGACCGATCGCACCCAACAGCAGGTCGACGTGGCCCCGCACGTGTCGTTCGGGCGGTTGTCGATCGTGCGGGTGGTGCTCTGGGAGCCGACGCCGTGACCGGTCTGCGTGTCGCGAAGGTGTCGTTCGTGGTGTTCGTCGCGGTCGCGTTGCAGGTGTCGGTCGCGGCGCAGTTGCCGATCGCGGGGGTGATGGTCGACGTGGTGCTCGTCGCCACGATCGCCGCCGGGTTGGCGGCCGGGCCCCAGGCCGGGGCGATCACCGGGTTCGCCGCCGGGCTGGTGATCGACCTGTTGGGGATCGGCCCGGTCGGGTTGACGTCGCTGGTGTACACCCTCGTCGGTTACGGCGTGGGGGTGTCCCAGGACGGGGTGTTGCGTTCCAGCCGGCTGATCCCGTTGGCGGCGGCGGCGGTCGCCGCGGCGGTCGCGGTGTTCGCGTACGCGGCGGTCGGTGAGGTGATCGGCCAGCACCTGTTCACCGTGGCCGACGTGCCCCGGGTCGCGTTGGTCGTCACGATCTCCACGACGGTGTTGTGTCTGCCGGCCCGGGCGGTGATGGGTTGGGCGTTCACCGAACCCGACAGCCCCCGGATCCACGGGGCGGTGCGCTGGTAGTGGCCGCGAACCGTCAGGTCCGTTACCGGGCGCTCGCGTTGGTGTGCGTCGGCGTGTTCGCCGCGCTGTTCGCACGGCTGTGGTACCTGCAGGTGTTGAACGCCCCGGTGTACGAGGACGTGGCGGTGGCCACGTCGACCCGCACGGTGCGTATCCCCGCCCCGCGGGGACGGATCCTGGACCGCCACGGCAAGGTGATCGTCGACAACGTGCCCACCAAGGTGGTGGCGATCGACCGGCAGGAACTCGACGACGCCCCCGAGTCCGACGCGGTGATCTCCCGGGTCGCGGAACTGTTGAACCACTTCGAGGACCCCGACACGCCGTACACCGCCGAGGGCATCACCCGGGACCTGGCCGTGAACCGGGTCGGCCCGTTCGACCCGGTGCCGCTCGCGGAGAACGTGTCCGACGAACTGCTGGTGGAACTGGTCGAACACGCCGACGACTACCCCGGTGTGGTCGCCGAGACACGTCTGTTGCGTCAGTACCACTACGGAACCGTCGCGGCGCAGATCCTCGGCCGGGTCGGGGCGATCCCCGAGGAACAGTGGGAAGCCGCCGAGGATTCCGAGCGTCCCTACGCCAAGGACGCGCAGGTGGGGCTGTCGGGCCTGGAGGAGACCCTGGAGGATCAGCTGCGGGGCACCGACGGCGAACGGGTGGTCGAGGTGACCCCGTCGGGGCGGGTGGTCGGCACGCTGGAGACCACCCGGCCGGTGCCCGGCAACGACGTCGAGTTGACGATCGACATCGACGCCCAGGTCCACACCGAACAGGCTCTGGTCGACCAGGTCGAGGTGGCCCGCACCACGATCACCAAACAGGGCTACCCGCCGGTGCCCGGCGGGGCGGCGATCCTGATGGAGTCCGGCACCGGCCAGGTCGTCGCGATGGCGTCGTACCCGACCTACGACCCCCGGGTGTTCGTGCCGGCGATCACCGAGTCGGACTGGAAGGCCCTGCAGGACCCCGACGCGCACGCCCCGTTGACGAACCGGGCCGACGGTGGGCTGTACTCGCCCGGTTCGACGTTCAAGCTGGTGACCGCCCTGGCGGGGCTGCGCACCGGGATCGTCACACCCGGGTCGACCTACCACGACAACGGGTTCATCGAGGTGGGTGGGCAGCGGTTCACGAACGACTCCGGTGAGGGCGCGTTGGGTCCGATCGAGTTGCCCCGCGCGTTGACCAGTTCGTCGAACGTGTACTTCTTCAACATCGGCGAGAAACTGTGGACCGGGCGTGGCACCTTCGGCGACGAGGCGTTGCAGCAGGCCGCGAACGATTTCGGGTTCGGCGAGCTGTCGGGCATCGACCTGCCCGACGAGAAGGCCGTGCCGGTCCCCACGCCCGAACGGGTCCGCAAGCAGTACGAGGAACACCCCGACCAGTTCATGGACCCGAACTGGTACACCGGCACGAACCTGAACCTGTCGATCGGCCAGGGCGATCTGCTGGTCACCCCGTTGCAGTTGGCGAACGCGTACGGCCAGTTCGCGAACGGCGGCGACCGGTTCCGCCCCACCCTGTGGTTGCGGGTCGTGAAACCGTTCGCCGAACTGGGCGACGACGGGGTGCCGGTGGACCCGGCCGACATCGTCTCCGAGAACACCTTCGACAAGATCGGCCACGTCGACATCCAGTCCGATTGGCACGCCGCCATGCTGGAAGGGTTCACCGGGGTGACGACCAGCCCGTTGGGCACCGCATCGGGCGTGTTCGAGGGGTTCCCCTTCGACCGGTTCCCGGTGGCCGGCAAGACCGGGACGACCCAGACCGGCGTGGACGAGACGGGCCGCACGAAGTTCTCCACCGCGTTCTTCGTCGGGTTCGGCACGGTGAACGACACCGGCTATGTGGGTGTGGCGGTGCTCGAGGAGGCCGGCTACGGGTCGTCGGCTGCGGCGCCGGTGGTGCGTACGATGCTGGAACCCCTGGCGTCGTCGCGGGGCTATCCGGCGGCGTCACCCGAGGTGCCCGTCGCGCCGGTCCCCGGTGCCACCGCGGTGGCGTCGACCACGACCGTGCCACCCGACGGTCCCGACGGCACGGACGGTTCGGACGGTTCGGTGCCCGCCGGTGATCCGGGCGACGGCGTGCCCGCCGACGGTTCCCCGGTGGGTGTGACCGGCAACGAACAGGGTGTCGTCGCCGACCCGGCCACCCCGGGCGCGGTTCCCGGCGGGGTGCCCTGAGCGTGTCCACGGTGTTCACCGGCCGTCGCCCGGCCAAACGCCCGATGGGTTCGCTGCGTCACGACCCGGCCGCGTTCTGGCGACACCTGGACTGGGTGCTGATCGTCTGTGTGGTCGCGGTGTCGTTGGTGGGCCTGTTGATGGTGTTCTCCACCTCGCGGGGTGCGACGCCGCCGTACTACTACGCGAAGGCCGCGAAACAGTTGCTGTACATCGTGTTGGGTCTGGTGGGCGCCGCGGTGGTGACCACCGTCGACTACCGGCACTATCGGGACTGGGCGCCGTTCATCTACGGCGCCGGGATCGCCATGCTGGTGTTGGTGCTCACCCCGGTGGGTTCGGCCCACAAGGGTGCGCAGTCCTGGATCGACCTGGGCATGTTCCAGCTGCAACCCTCCGAGCTGGGCAAGGTCACCTTCATGATCGGTATCGCCGGTCTGGCCGCCCACTACCGGGGGGTGTTCACCCTGCCCCGGGTGTTGGCGTTGTTGGCGGTGTCGGGGATCCCCACGGTGCTGGTGTTCGCCCAGGGCGACCTGGGAACGGCGTT
>CAZVFF010000243.1:0-4012 GCA_964626395.1 uncultured Iamiaceae bacterium
CCCAAACTACCGGTAAGGCCACACCCCCCACCAGGGCCGGGTAGCATCGGGACGCCCCGGGAACCCACCGGGGAGAACGCCGACCCGAGGACACTCCGATGCCCCGCTCCGTTCGTACGTTGTTCGCCGCCGCCGGTGTGACGACACTCCTGGTGGTCTCCGCCTGTGGCGGCGGTTCCGGAACCCCGAAACCGAGCGCGGCCGCTCAGCCCTACGTCGACGCGATGACCGCGTCGATGGTCGACGACGACGACTTCCCGGGCGATGAGAAGACCGCCGAGTGCCTGTCGGCCCGTTTCGTCGGCGTCATCGGCGTCGACCAGCTCGAAGCGAACGACATCTCCCCGGCCGAGTTCGCGAACGACTCCCTGGACTTCTCCGACGTCGGAATCGAACTGGACGAGAAACAGGGCAACGCCCTGTACGACTCGTTCGGAAAATGCGGCTTCGACGTGCGCGAGATGCTGATGGACGAGATGAGCGCGGACGACGAGGTGTCACCGGCGATGCAGGCCTGCATCGAGCAGGTCTTCACCGACGACAACCTGCGCAAGTTCATGGTCACGATGATGATCGACGGCGAAGACGCCATGGAGGACAACCCCGAACTCGAGGAGCTCATGGGCGGGCTCATGGGGTGCGCATTCATGGGCATGGGCGACATGGACCTGGACGAGGACTTCACCTTCGACGAGGACTTCGACTTCGAAGAGGACGGCGGGGTGCCGCCCGCCGGTTGACCGGTCCGGCGCACACCCCGGTCGGTGACGTCGCACAGGCCACCGTCCGGTGCGCCCCACCGGATCGACACGATCCGACGCTGGGCAGGACCCATGGAAGAACCCACGTCGATCGTGATCATCGGTGCCGGCATCGCCGGTACCCGTGCGGCGGTGACGCTGCGTACAGAAGGCTTCGCAGGCACGGTGACCCTGGTCAACGGGGAACACCAACCGCCCTACGACCACGTGCCGCTGTCGAAGAACCACCTGCTCGACGAACCCGGCCACCACGAGCTGTACCTGCACGACGACGGCTGGTACGCCGACCACGGGATCGAACTACGTTCCGCCACCGTCGTGACCGGGATCGACACCGACACGAGGCGGGTCACGACGACGGAAGGTGACACGATCGGCTGGGACCGTCTGCTGCTGGCGACCGGGGCCGAACCCAGGCGACTCGACGTGCCCGGCGCGGAACTGGGCGGTGTCCGCTACCTGCGGACCTTCGACGACGCCGAAGGCCTGAAGGCCGACCTGGACAACCCACACCGGGTCGTGGTCGTCGGTGACGGGTTCATCGGCTGCGAGGTCGCGGCGGCCGCTCGTACACGTGGGCTGGAGGTCACCCTGATCGGACGTGGCCCCCTCCCGATGCACCGGGCCCTGGGCGAGGCGACGGCACGGTGGTTCCGTGACGCGCACGCCGCCCACGGGGTGTCGCTGCGAGCCGGGGTGAACGTCACCGCGCTGGCCGGTGACGCGCACGTCGAGGCGGTCCACCTCGACGACGGCACCGAGGTTCCCGCCGACCTCGTCGTGGTCGGGATCGGGGCGCTCCCCCGCACCGGACTGGCCGAGTCCGCCGGGATCACCGTCGACGGCGGTGTGCTCTGTGACGAACACCTGCGGACCGACACCCCCGGGGTGTACGCGGCCGGGGACGTCGCCGCGGTGCGTCGACCGGGCCGGTCACGTCCCGTGCAGGCCGGACACTGGGCGAACGCGTTGCACCAGGGTCCGACCGCGGCCCGCAACATGCTCGGCGGGCGGGTCCGGTTCGACCACACGCCGTTCTTCTTCACCGACCAGTACACGGTGTGGATGGAGTCCACCGGATCGGCCGCAGACGGTGACCAGACGGTCCTGCGTGGTGACCCGTCGACCGGCGAAAGGGCGCAGTTCATCGAATTCCGGGTCCAGGACGACCGGGTCGTCGCCGGAACGAACATCAACATCCGGGACGCCCGGGACACGATCCGCACCCTGATCCGGTCGGGTCGTCGCATCGACCGGCGACGTCTCGCCGACCCGGACGTCCCGCTCGGCGACGTCTGACCGGGCCGACCGAGGGCCGGGCTCAGGCGTCGAACGTGCCGCCGGTCAGCTGCACCTCGCCGTGCCCGTCGACGACCTCACCGATCCGTCGTGCCCGCACCCCGGAGCCACGCAGGACGTCGATCGCGCGGTACTCCTCGTCGGCGGGGACGACCGCGACCATGCCGATACCCAGGTTGAACACCTTGGCCATCTCGGCGGCGTCGATGTCCCCGGCACGTTGGATCTCGGTGAAGATCCGGGGTGGTTCCCAGGTGGTGGTGTCGACCCGGGCGTCCAGTCCGTCGGGCAGGACCCGGTTCAGGTTGCCGGGCAGTCCCCCACCGGTGATGTGCGCCACAGCCGACACCTCCACCACCCGCTGCAGTTCGGCGACGGCCGGCGAGTAGATCACCGAAGGTTCCAACAGCGCTTCGCCCAGCGAACGGTCGGAGCCCTCGTACGCGGGTTCATCCAGTTTCCGCCCCGCACGTTCCAGCAACACCCGACGCGCCAGCGAATAGCCGTTCGAACGCAACCCCGGGGATTCCAGGCCGATCAGCACATCGCCACGACCGACCCGGTCGGCCCCGATGATCCGGTCCCGTTCGACCACGCCGACCGCGAAGCCCACGAGGTCGAAGTCGCCGGGTTCCATCGCGCCGGGGTGTTCGGCCATCTCACCACCCACCAGCGCGCAACCCGCCTGACGGCACCCCTCGGCGACCCCTTCGACAAGGTCGGCGATCTGGTCCGGGTCGAGTCGTCCGACCGCGATGTAGTCCAGGAAGAACAACGGTTCGGCGCCCTGGCAGACCAGGTCGTCGACGCACATGGCCACCAGGTCCAGCCCGATCGTGTCGAACCGACCGGTCGCCTTGGCGACCAACGCCTTGGTCCCCACCCCGTCGGTGGACGACACCAGCACCGGACGCCGGTAGCGGTGCTGGGCGAACTCGAACAGTCCCCCGAAACCACCGATGTCGCCGATCACCTCGGGCCGCAGGGTGGAACGCACCTTGTCGGTGATGCGGCGCACGGCCTCCTCGCCGGCGTCGATGTCGACCCCGGCACCCGCGTAGGTTTCACCCATGCCGGAATCCCCGGTTCGTGGCGTGATCGATCGAGTGGTTCACGGCGCGTGTTTTCCGCTCAACCGCAGCGCCTCCTCGGTGGGCAGGTCCGACGCGACCAGGTCACCGAGCGAGTCCAACAGGGTGGGGCCCGGGTCCACCCGGGGAGCGTCACGGGTCGCGCGGATCTCCTCGTCGGAC
Organism: uncultured Iamiaceae bacterium; assembly: GCA_964626395.1. Classification (GTDB taxonomy): domain Bacteria; phylum Actinomycetota; class Acidimicrobiia; order Acidimicrobiales; family Iamiaceae; genus JAFDWI01. The sequence continues at coordinate 3,314 of CAZVFF010000243.1, forward strand.
ACCGGTACGGGGTAGTCACCGGTGAAACAGGCCGTGCAGAAGCCCGCGCCGGGGGCGCCGGTCGCCTCGATCAACCGGTCCATCGTCAGGAACGCCAACGAGTCGACGCCCAGATAGGAACGGATCTCCTCGATCGACAGGTTCGCGGCCAACAACGCGGAGCGGTCGCCGAAGTCCATCCCGTAGTAACAGGAATGCTTGACCGGCGGCGAGGTGATCCGCAGGTGCACCTCGGTGGCGCCGGCTTCCCGCAGCATCGTGATCAGCGGCCGTTGCGTGGTGCCACGCACGATCGAGTCGTCGACGACCACCAGACGTTTCCCGGCGATGTTCTCCCGCAGCGGGTTCAGCTTCATCCGGACCCCCAGGGCCCGCATGCCCTGGGACGGGGCGATGAACGTCCGGCCGATGTAGCGGTTCTTCACCAGACCCTGGCCGTAGGGGATCCCACTGGCCCGGGCGTATCCCTCGGCCGCGGGCAGGCCCGAATCGGGCACGCCCATGACCATGTCGGCATCGACGGGGGCCTGATCGGCGAGCAGTTCGCCCATGCGGACCCGTGCGTGGTGCACGCTCTGGCCGTACAGTTCCGAGTCGGGTCGGGCGAAGTACACGAACTCGAAGATGCACAACTTCGGGTTGAGTCGTTCGGCGGGGAACGCCGGGACCGACGTGACCCCGTCGGCGTCGATGACCACC
>CAZVFF010000244.1:0-4012 GCA_964626395.1 uncultured Iamiaceae bacterium
GTTGTGCGTGGCGACGCAGTACTGCGGCCTTCCCTAGCTGCACGCCCGGCATTCGCCGCACACCGCGCGCCAGTTCAACACCACGAAATCGCCCGGTTCGACCTGGGTCACGCCGTCACCGACGGCCTCGATGTGCCCGGCGGCCTCGTGGCCCAACAGGAACGGGAACTCGTCGTTGATCCCGCCTTCGCGGTAGTGCAGGTCGGTGTGGCACACCCCGCAGGTGGCGATGTCGACGACGACCTCGCCGGGTCCCGGGTCGGGCACGACGATCGTGGTGGTCTCCACCGGTTCGCCCGCGGCCCGGGCGATCACCCCTCGGACTTCGCTCGGCATCGGAACCTCTTTTCGTCGTCGTGTGCCCTGAGCGTACCGGCCCCGGCGCGGCGCCGGTCGCGGAAGGTTCGGCGTCGGCCGACGGGGCCGCTGCAGTGACGCCGCTGAATGCCCGAGGGTCCGTTGCGGTGCGTCTCGCCGAGGCTTCGGACCCCGACAGGCCGGTCCGCGCCGGATTCCGGAAGCGGTCGAGCGTACGGTCGGGGAGGAGTCGGTAAACCTTTCGGAGTGCTCCTGCATCGTGGGGGTGACGGGTCGCGCCCCGTCGCATCCGTGATGTCCACCCGATCCACCCTCGACGAAACGACCCGCACCGTGGCCCACGACGAACCGGCAGCATCGGCGTCGGGTGGTGACGGCTCGGGCACGGCCCTCCCGGTGGCGGCGCACGATGCTCCCGCCGCCCGTGTCGCCGCGTTCGTCGACGGTGAACTGCAACACGTCATCGCGGCGGTGTCGTTGTGGTGCGGATCGGTCGACGACGCGGAGCAGGCCGTGGCCGACGCGACCGGGCGGGCCTGGGAACGCCTCGACCGTGGCCGCCGCATCGACAACCTGGCCGCCTGGATCACGACCGTGGCGATGAACGACGTCCGGGCTCGTCACAGACGACGTGACCGGTTCCACCGCAAAGGCCACCTGGTCGTGGTCGACGGCACGGCCCCCGGCGCCGACGACCATGCCGCCGATCGTCTCGACCTGGGGCGGGCACTGGGACGGCTCGGGGAACGGCAACGGCAGGTCGTGGCCCTGTTCTACGGACTGGATCTGCCGATCGCGGACGTCGCCACGCAACTCGGCATCGCCGAAGGCACCGTCAAAGCCACCCTGCACAGGGCGCGGCAGCTTCTCGCCGACGAACTCCACACCCCCGCCGACGAGGGGAGCGCACCATGACCCGCCACGACGCGCCGCACGGCCAGACGAGCGACGCGGACGAATCGGTCCACCGACACCTCGTGGACGTGTTCGGACGGGCTCGGGGCGGCACCGCCACCCCGGACCGTCGGACGTTCCTGTCCCGCGCCCGGGTCCGCAGGGACCAGCTGCGGCGACGCCGCCGAGCCTGGACCGTGACCGTACCGGTCTTCGCCGCCGCACTGGTCCTCGTCGCGGTCGTCGTCGTCACGACGATTCACAGCGGGACCGTGCGCAGCGACGTGTCGACGGAAACCGCGGATCGTTCCGGACCCACGATGGCCGGGGTCGACGGTTCCCCGGCGGCACTGACGGACTTCTCCGGTCCCGGGACGTCGATCGCCGCCGGGTTGGAGGTCCAGGAGGGTTCCCGTCTGGTGGGGACGGTCTTCCCGGCGAGCCCGTCCGGCCGGCCCGACATGATCGAGTCGAGCGCGTTGGTCGTCTTCGACGGCGATTTCCCGGACACCTGGGGTGCGTACGTCGGCGCGGTCGACGAGCTCGGCTTCGAGGTCGACCACTCCCACTGCGGCCAGGACATGGGCGGAAACTACGGCCCGACCTGCGGGCTTTTCGGGGACCGCCCCGACGGTGCCCGGCTGACGCTCGAGGCGATCGCCCCGCGCCCCGGGCACGCCGAGTATCCGACGGCCATGTTCGTGACCGCCGCCGTTCCCGACCCCGCGTCGGAGGTGACGACGACCACGATGGACGAGTTCTGGCAGCGCCTCGCCGACCGCCCGGCGCCGCCGACGTCGGATCCGGTCGCATCGGCTCGTGATGCCGGCATGCGGTCGGTCGACGACGTGTCCGTACCGGGCGTCGGTGACCCGTTCGCACCGGGGTGGATGGATCCGGACGTCGGCCTGCGGGTCGACGAGGGGACGCGAGTGCTGGTGGCGCCGGCGCCACTGAACGGTGGGTCGATGGGCTGGGTGACCGTCGTCCGGGTGAGCGGGGATGTGGATGCCGCGTTCGACGCCTACCTGCACCGTGCCCCCGACGGTGCGCCCGGCCCCGACGAGACGCCACGCAGGACCCGGATCACCAGGGATGGTGTCACCGCACACATCGGCTCCTGGTCGGTCGCGGGCGGCCCCAAGCTGCACCTGACCGCGCTCGCTGCCGGGGACGACACATCGCTGATGCTCGTCAACGTCGTGAACGACTGATGGGAGTCGACCTGGTCGTGTGGGACCGGGTTCCGAACCGTGACGGTCACCGCCCGCTGGTGTGCGTGGGGTGACGGATCCGTGGCTCGGTGGACGCCACCCGTGTATCGTTTCCCATGGCGCGACGACTTCGATGGGCGCGAACCGTGGTGGCCGTGGGGTTCGTCGCCGTTGTCGCCGCGGCGTGTTCGTCGACCGGTTCGGCGGCATCGGAATCGTCGACGGTGACGACGGTCGACGGCCCCGACGCCGGCGGGGTCGGGACGCCGATCGTCGAGGGCCTGGACGTCCAACCCGGCTCGCGTCTGCTCGGGACCGTGTTCCCGGCGCCGGATACAGCCTCGACGCCGGATGTCCGTGTCGCGCTCATCGAGGTCGAAGGGGATCCGGCCGACATCGCCCGTTTCTACATGGAGGGCCTCACGGCGCTCGGCTACCGGTTCGCGTCGACCGGGTGTGGCGACAATGGCGAGGTCGGTCCGATCATCGTGTGTGAGACGCCTGCCGATCCGGACACCATGGCCGACGACTGGGCGTCGATGCTTCTCGCGTCGCCCGGCGACGGGCCGGCACGGTTCACCACCACGATCCAACTGGTCATCGCGCCACGTGCCGTTCCCGACGATCCGGCCCCGGGTTCCTCGACGCTGCCGCGGCCGCCCGGCACGGTCATCACCCCCGCGCAGGCGATCGACGACATCGGGGGCATCGAACCGGTCGTCGTGGATCCGCCCGGCGTCGGCGAGCGAATCGCGGACGCGTCGTTCGACGGTGGCACCGGCCTGGTCGTCGAACCCGGCTCACAACTGCTCGCACCGGCCGTGCCGTTGAACGCCGGGCTTGCCGGGTGGTCCGCGGTGGCCCGGGTGACCGGTGATCCGTTGGAGGTCGCCGACGCGTACCTGGCCCAGCGTGAATGGGACTCGACGACTCCGGCGACCCGGGACGACAGCGACGGCCCGCGCATCACCGCGAACGCATCGATCACCTACGACGCATACCTCGATCTGCTGCTCGTCCCGGTCGGTGACGACCCGGACGGTGACTGGTGGATGCTCCTCACGGGCACGATCGACTGAGCGTCCGGTCGCCGTCCCCTCGACCACACTCCACCGTCTTCTCCGTGCGAACTTCGGGAGGAAACCTCGGTATGTCCCGGGTTTCCTCCCGAAGTTCGGCTGGGGGTGGGGTCTGGACGGGAAAGGTGGGCGACCGAGGGCGTTAGCGTGGCGTCCGCCCCGATCCACCCCACCCAAAGGACCCTCCATGCGCCACGACGGCCGCGCCGACGACCAGCTCCGACCGATCACCTTCGAACGGGACTTCACCCACCACGCCGCAGGTTCGGTGCTGGTGAGCTTCGGCGACACCCGGGTGCTGTGCACCGCGTCGATCGACGAGAGCGTCCCGCGTTGGATGAAGAGCCGCGGGTCGGGCTGGGTGACCGCCGAGTACTCGATGCTCCCCGGTGCGTCCGCCGAACGGATCCGCCGGGAGGCCACCAAGGGCAAGCAGTCGGGGCGCACCCAGGAGATCCAACGGCTGATCGGCCGTGCCCTGCGGGCGGTGTGCGACATGGAGGTACT
>CAZVFF010000245.1:0-4001 GCA_964626395.1 uncultured Iamiaceae bacterium
CTCGGGGCCGCCGGGCAGAAGCGGGCACGGGATTTCGCTCCGGACCGGATCGGACGTGACGCATCCGCCGTGTACGCATCGGTGCGGTCAGTGGAACGCAGCGAACGCGGCGACGATGACCCCGGCGAGCGCCACCATCGTGGAGACCATCCAGATCAGTTGTGAGCGGAACCCCGCTTGCAGGTCGGCTCCCAGGGTGGCGAACCGGGTGTCCATTTCAGCGAAGCGGGTGTCCATCTTCGCGTCCAATTCGGCGAAACGGGTGTCCACCTGCGCAAAACGGGTGTCGATCTTCGCATCGAGTTCGGCGAGTCGGGCGTCGACGTGCGCGAAGCGGGTGTCCATTTCGCCGCGCACGCCGGCGATCTCGACGTGCAGTTCGCCGCGTAACGATGCGACGTGTTCGGCGAGTTCCCGGTTGGTGAACAGTTCCATCATGAGGTCGGCCTCTCGTTCACCGGCGACCTCGACCAGTCTAGTGTGAACGATCCGATGTTTTTGCTGGTCGTCGGGCATCAATACCACTCCCTCGGGTTGCGTGCTGCGGTTCGGGGAGCCCGTCGGTGCACCGGCTCCGAGGGTGCATGCCAGTCATGATCTCACCGTGGTGTGACATGACAGAAGGTGTCGGATCCAGGCGGCATCGGCGACGACGTCGAACAAGCCGTTGTGTTGGTCGTGGTGATGTCGGCCGCACAACAGGACCAGGTTCGTCATACCGGTGCGGCCGCCGTTGTTCCAGGCGGTCGGCTCCCGAGGCGGACGTTTCCTCCGGCGAAGGCCCTTCGTTCAGCGGCGACGTTTCCGCTCCATCGCGGTTCGGTACAGCGAGAGGAACCTGGGCGCCATGTTCGAAAACGACAACTCCCGGGCCATTTCATGGGCGCGAGCTCGATAGCCGGCGAGATCGGCCCGGAGTACCTCGATGACCGCCGCGAGATCGTCGGTGGCCGGGTTCCACATCAGTCCGGCGCGGTGCTCGGCCACTGCGGATCCGGCACCGACCTCGGGCGTGACGATCACAGGGGTACCGGCGGCGGCGGCTTCGTTCACGACAACGCCCCACGGCTCGAAACGGCTCGGGACCGCGAGGAGATCGATCGCGTCGTAGAAATCGGCCGTTCGGGCCCGGTCGAGGAATCCTGCCCGGTGGAGCCGTGTTCCGAGGGCGTGATCCGTGACCTCATCGCTTCCCGACCCGGCGAACAGTACGTGCAGCTCCGGGTGTTCACGGACCGCACGCAGCAGCCGGTCGCCTCCTTTGCGTGGATCGGTCCCGCCGAGGAATCCGATGACGAACACTTCGGGGGGAACACTTAAGGAGTGTCGACTTTCCGCACGGCGCGTCTCGTCGGCCGGTGTCCGCGGGTCCGGGCCCGGGTTGGCGATGACACTGTGTGACGGCGGGGTTTGGTAATACGCCGAGTACACGTCCAGCAGGGCCGCCGAGTGGAACACCACGTGGGTCGTCGCCGGGAGTCGACGCAGATAGCGGTCCTCGGCGGCGGCCACCGCACGTAACTCGGTGCGGCGGAGCACGTCGCGTGGCGAACCGCCGCGGGGCAACCCGTCCGCGTCGACGTTCGGCCGGCTGAGAAACCGCACGTGCCACACGTCGGCGAGCGCCGCGACCTGCGGTTGGTGCGCGACAACCAGGTCATAGGCCCGGTCGCCCTTCGCACGTCGGATCGTCGGTCGAGCGGCGAGCCACTGCACCAGGTGGATCCGTGGCGGGACGTACAGCGCACGGTGTTCGACACACGGCAGGAGATCGGGGTCGACGTGCGCGGCTACCAGTGTGACGTCCCATCCCGCATCGAGGGCGATTTCGGCCTGCCATTTCGCGGACCGTGCGATCGCACCGGTGTCGGCGAAGTCGTTGTGGATCATGCAGACGTTCGGTGTCACGGTGTGACCAAGCGATCGCCGGCCACGGCACGCCGGCCGGGACGCTTCACGGGTGCGACGCTGCGTCGGACACTGGCCGGATGACCCGGGCCGGAATCCCGCCGACGATCACCTGCGCCGGGACGTCGCGGGTCACCACGGCGTTCGCGCCCACGACGGCACGGTCGTGAATCGTCACACCCCGTGTGATTGTCGTCTTGGCGGCGAGCCAACATTCGCGGCCGATCGACACCGGCTCGACGAGGTTGACCCCCGTCGCGGGTGGGCTCGCCGGGTCGTGATCGTGATCACGGATCGACACCAGCTCGGCACAGAACGTTCCCGCCCCGACGATGACCGAACCACGCGCCGCGATCGTCGAGTGGTGCCCGACGAACACTCCAGCGCCCAGCTCGAGACGACTTCCCGCGGCAGCTCCGATGGTCACCCCATCGTCGATCTCACAATCGTCTCCGAGGACCACCACCGCCCCCGGCTCGATACGCCAACGAATACCCCGGCCGAGCCGCGCATGGCGGCCCACACGGATCTCCGGCCTGAGACGCGCGACAGTCGCCCGTACCGATCCTGCTCGGATCCGAACGGCGTTGATCACTCGTGTTGTCGGGAATTGATACGGCACCGCCGCTCGATCTCACCTCGGGATACACGGTCGGACTCGTACCGACGACGCGCCAGCGACACCAAGATACGTGACCGGCGGGGCGGCCGGGACCTCCAGCTCTGAGGCACACAGCACCGGACGGCCGGGGACTCTGCGCGAACCGGGGCCGGATAGCGTGCACCAGGGAATCGGGAGGTTTGTAGCGGTGTCGCAACTCGGTCGGCTCAACCAGGCGGTGTTCGGCGGGAATTTTGCACGCTGGCCCGAGGTGACGCGGTCACCATTGATCCGTGCCAAAAGGCGGTACCGCAAGATGCGCGAGTTCACACAAATGAAGGGTGGGCCCGTCGATCAGGACAATCCGCGGATGTTCACCGAAAAGCTCATGCTGCGCATCCTCGAGGACCATCCGATTCCGTACTTCGAGTTGACCGAGAACAAGCTGACGGCACCCTGGTACGCGTTGGCGAAGACGACACGCCCGCTGCGGATCCCACGGTGTCACGGATTCTGGCGATCCCCCACGGTCGACGATCTCGCGGGACTCCCAGAATCGTTCGTGCTCAAGTCGACTCACGGTTCCGGTGCGGTTCGTATCATCGGTGACCGGTCACGCGATGACGTCGGCCGCGCGCTCGATGAGCTCATCGCCTTCAACCATGCACTGCGCGGGCCGGACGGGCGGCGGCTCAACGCGTTCGTGATGGCCGAGGAACTGCTCATTGGGAGCGATGGCGGTGTGCCGTCCGACCTGAAGTTCCATTGTTTCCATCGATCCGACGGGTCGTTCGAGTGGCTTCTCCACATCGTGACGGCGAGGTTCGGCGACACTCGGCACGACATCTTCGACAGTACCCTCGAGCGACCCGGGTGGCACTTCAAGACGGACCGTTCCAGTGACGGCCCGGTCGAACTGCCCGCCAACATCGATGACTTCATCACGGTCGCCCGGGACCTGTCGAGCGATTTCGACTACATCAGAATCGACCTGTACGACGTCGATGGCGGGGTCGTGTTCGGCGAGTTCACCCCGACGGCGTACAACGCGAACGACTGGATCACCCCACGAGAACACGAGTTCACGGTCGGGGCGTTGTGGGATCGCGATCCATTCGGTCATGTCGACCCCACGGCACCCGTCGACGGTGGTTCCCTGTGAGCTCCGCGTCCCGCCCCCGGGAAGTGCTCGACTACGGTTGGGCCGGGATCCTTCGTGTCAGCCCACCGTCGATCCGTGCGGCGCTGCTACCGACTCGCCGCCGCCGTGAGCGGACGCGTCAGTTCAGACAGCGCTTCAGCCGAGCTCCAGACGTCGCCGCGCCGGTCCTGTTCACGGAGAAGATCGTCGCACGGATCCTGGCTGAGCAGCCACTTCCGCTGCAGGAAATCTGGGACGACAAGGTCACCGCGCCGATCTTCGCGCGACGCGTCGCCCGTCATCCCGTGCGGGTTCCGGCCAGGTACGGACTGTGGCCGCAGGTCGAGATCA
>CAZVFF010000246.1:0-3971 GCA_964626395.1 uncultured Iamiaceae bacterium
CACGCGGTGCGGGCGATGTCGCCGGCCTGGCCGCCGATCGTGTCCACGCAGCCGTAGACGACGTCCTCGACCGCGCCGGGGTCGATCCCGGTGCGTTCCATCAACGCCTTGATCGGGTGGGCGCCCAGGTCGGCGGGGTGGACCGTGGACAGGCCGCCACCACGGCGTCCCACCGGGGTTCGGACGGCATCGACGATGTAGGCCTCGGGCACGGTCAACTCCAGGAGCAGGCGGATCTGATACCCCGTCAGATTACCGATCGGACCCGACCATCCCCCCACGCGCCCCTCCCACACCACCGAAATTCGGAGGGGAAACGTCCCCAGCGGGCGAAAGCGCTCCGAATTTCGGAGATGGGCGTCGCGATCCTGTTCGCCTAGCGTGGGCGGGCAGCGGCCGGAACAGCCGGTCGCCGCCGACGAGGGCCGCCCGTACCGGCCGTGCGCAAAGACGGGCCGAAGGAGCGTTCCATGGCCTGGCTCATTCTGATCGGCGCGGGACTGTTGGAAGCCGTGTGGGCTTCACTGTTGCCCGCCACCCACGGCTTGACCCGATTCTGGCCCACCGCCGGGTTCCTGGCCGCGCTGGGCCTGTCGATGTGGGGGCTCGCGCACGCCACGCGGACGATCCCCATCTCGACCGGCTACGCCGCGTGGACCGGGATCGGGATCATGGGGGCGGTGATCGCCGGATTGGTGTTCTACGGCGAGACGCTCGGCGCGGCGAAAGCGGGTTTCCTGGTGTTGCTGGTCGTCGCGATCGTGGGCTTGCGCGTCACCGGCTGAGGACACCCGGGCGGCCCCGGCGCCGTCGCGCACCCGCAGTGGCCCCGACGCCGCATCGGCCACGGCGGGGTGGGGGTCCCTCCACGCCGGTGCTGAGCCGGCACGGTCAACCGGGGCCGACCGTGCCGGCTCAGGCCGCGTGGGTCGCGACGAACCGTGCGAGCGCGTGCCGCCAGTCGGGCAACAACCCCAATCCCGCCGCGGGCAACGCGAGGTTGTCGAGCACCGAGTACTCGGGTCGTGCGAGCGGGCCGGTCGCCGGCCCCTGTTCGAACGGCTGCACCCGGCCCGGGTCGCGCCCGGCGGTCTCCAGCACGGCACGGGCGAACTCGAACCAGGTGGTGACCCCCTGGTTGGTGACGTGGTACGTGCCCGGCAGTCGGGCGGCGGCGAGCGCCTCGACGGTCACGGCCAGATCCGCGGTGAAGGTCGGGCATCCCCGGTGGTGGGCGTCGAAACGGAACTGCTGATCGGGGTTCTGCGCGGACAGGCGCAGCACGTTACGGGCGACGTTGTTGCCGTGGCGGCTGATCAGGCGTGAGGTGCGGACGATCGTGCCACCGTCGGGTACCTCGGTCTCCCCACCCGCCTTGGAACGCCCGTAGGCCGAGGTCGGCGCAGGTGTGTCCCATTCGGTGTGGACACCCTTCGGCGCGCCGTCGAACACGTAGTCCGTCGATATCTGGCACAGGTGCGCGCCGGTGGTACGGCAGGCCTCGGCGAGGTGGCGGACCGCCATCGCGTGCACGCTCCAGGCCCGTTCGGGGTTCTCCTCGCACTCGGCGGGGTTCGTCCACGCGGCGGCGTTGACGATGACATCCGGACGATCCGTGGACACCCGGGTGATGATCGCGGCCCGGTCGGTCACGTCGAGCTCGGTATGCGCCGGGGCCGACACCCGCCAGCCCTTCGCCGTGAAGCGTTCGGCGAGATCGGTGGCCAACTGCCCCCGTCCGCCGGTGATGAGCACGCTGCGTTCTCCGGGCATCGGATCATCGTAGAAGCATCGGAGCGGCTTGTCCGTTGGCGCAGTGGGTGTGGGAGGCTCGGCGGCGATCCCGCCGTGTCGACCGACCCCTCCCCCGCCCCGCCGTCGACCCCGCCGACAGGGTCGGGAGGTCGGACCGCCCCCCACGGCCGCGGCTTCATCCTGCTGCTGGCGGCGTGCATGGGGATCTCGGCGCTGTCGATCGACCTGCTGCTGCCGGCGTTCGCCGACATGCGCTCCGCGTTCGGGCTGCCCACCGGGTCCACGCGGATCTCGCTTGTCATCACGGCGTACTTCATCGGGATGGGCGTCGGCCAGATCTTCTACGGGCCCGCCTCGGACCGTTTCGGGCGCAAACCCGCGATGTACGCCGGAATCGGATTGTTCGTCGTGGCGACGACCGCGGCGGTGTTCACCACGTCACTCGAAGCGATGCTGGTCTGCCGGGTCCTGTGGGGTCTGGGTGCGGCGGCGCCCCGTTCGCTGGCGTTGGCGGTCGCCCGCGACGTGTACCGCGGTGACCGCCTCACCCGGGCGATGTCGTTGATCATGGCGATCTACATCGTGGTGCCCATGTTCGCCCCGCTGCTCGGCGCGGCGGTGCTGGTCGTGGGACCGTGGGAACTGATCGTGGTCGTCCAGCTCGCCTACGGGGTGGCACTCGCCCTGTGGCTGCGGCGCCTTCCCGAGACCCTCGCACCCGAACACCGCCGGTCGATCTCGATCCGACCCCTGTTCGACGCGGCCCGCGCCGTGCTGAGGTGCCGTCCGGCGGTCGGGTACATGCTGGCGGTCACCGCGGTGTACGGGATCATGATCTCCTACATCGGCGGGATCGAGGTGATCATCGACGAGGTGCTCGGCCACGGCGACGTGTTCGCGTTCCTGTTCTCGGCGGTCGCCGTCGGTCTGGTCGCCGGGTCGTTGACCGCCGCCCGTGTGGTCGGCCGTCTGGGAACGGGCCGACTGCTGCGGATCGCGACGACCGGGATCGCCGTGCTCGCCGTCGCCGTGGCGATCATCGGCCACGGGAACGGCGGGCACCCGAACACCGCGGTGTTCCTGGGCACGATGTCGCTGCTGTTGTACTGCGCGACGATCATCGTCCCCGCCGCGAACGCCGCCGCGCTGGAACCGCTCGGACACGTCGCCGGGATGGCCGCCGGGATCGTCGGCGTGGTGTCCACCGTCGGCGCGGCCGGGCTCGGCGCGCTCAGCGACGCCGCGTTCGACGGCACCGCGGGCCCGTTCACCCTGCACGTGTTGGCGTACGCACTGGTCGCGTTCGTCTCGACGTGGCTGGTCGCGAACGACCACAGCGCCCGAACAGCCCGCCGCGGCTAGGCCCCACCTGCGGGCCGCCGGCGACACGGCGCAACCGCCCCGGCCGGGATCCGGCCCCGACGGACCGGCGCGACCGGGGCGTCACCCGGGTGGGGCGACGAGTTCCTTGTGGGCCCGGTGGTGCGGGATCCCCACTTCGGGGTACGAGGCCTCCTCGACGGTGTAGCCGAGTGCTTCGTAGAACGGCACCGCGGGTTCCATGACCGACAGCAACAGCCGCACCCGGCGGGGCGATCCGACCGCGTGGTCGTGCCAGGCGAACCGTTCGACCGCGTCCATCAGCGCCCGCCCCACACCCCGGCCGCGGGCAGCCCGACGCACGGCGACCCGGGTGACGTGCACCGCCGCCCCACCGGCGAACTCGGGGACCAGACGCACGGTGCCCACGTCGGCGCCGTCGTCGACGGCGAGGAAGTGGACGGTCCCGGGTCGTTCGTCGCGGTCGTCGTACTCGTCGCCCCGTGTGATGCCGAGCTCGTCGACGAACACCCCGGTACGGATCGCACGGGCTCGACCGATCCCGACGGTGTCCACGAAGTGCACGATCTCGATGTCCACCCGTCCACGTTGCCATGCCGACCCGGCACCGACCCGTCCTCTCCGGCACGACCCGGACCCGCGGTTCAGATGCCGAGGGTGGCGGCGACCCGGCGGCGGTGTGTCGCGGTGTCGCCCCAGAGTTTCTCGAGTACCCAGACCCGTTTGAGGTACAGGTGCAGGTCGTATTCGACGGTGTAGCCGATGCCGCCGTGGCACTGCAGCGCGTGGCGACCGACCAGGTGGGCGGCCTCGGCGGCCGTGGCCTTGGCCATCGACACGTCCCGTTCGGCGGTGTCGGCACCGACGCTGAGTGA
>CAZVFF010000247.1:0-3957 GCA_964626395.1 uncultured Iamiaceae bacterium
CCGACCGGGTGCTGGCCGCCATGCACCGCGGCTACACCGCCGAGCGCTACCTCGACCGTCTCGCCCAGGCGCGCGATGCCATCGACGACCTGGCCGTGACCACCGACATCATCGTCGGGTTCCCCGGCGAAACCGACGACGACTTCGACCGCACCCTGGAGGTGGCCGCCGAAGCCGAATACGACTCGGCGTACACGTTCATCTACTCGCCCCGCCCGGGAACCGAGGCCACCGAGAAGGATCTGCCGCTGGTGCCCGACGACGTCATCGCCGAACGGTTCGAACGGCTCAAGGTCGTGGTGGAACGCTCCGCGCTGGCCAAGCACCGCGCCCGCATCGGCCGGGTCGAGGAGGCGATGGTCGAAGGACCGTCCAAACGTGACCCGACGGTCGTCACCGGACGGACCCGGCAGAACAAGCTCGTGCACTTCGCCTCGCCCGTGCCGTTGCGCCCGGGCGCCTTTGTGTCGACCCGGATCACCGACGCCGCCCCCCACTTCCTGCGGGGCGAGTTCGTCGAGGTCCTGCGCGACGCGAAGCATCGGTCGCTGATTCCCCTGGCGACCCTGTGAACGGCCCCGACCTGCACGGTGACGCCGCCCGGGCGCTCGCCGGAGCGACGTTCGAACCGGTCGCGGCCGGGCGACGTTCCCGGGTGTGGCGGGCGACCTTCGCCGACGATCGGGCCGACGTCGCCGTCAAGGGCGCGGTACCGCTCGGGGCCGGATCCACCGCGGACGCTGCCCGGACCGAAGCCGTCGAGTTGATCCACGCGGAAGCCGAACGGCTCGTCTGGATCACCGGACACCTGGGTGGCCGCGGCCTGCCCGTACCGGAAATCGTGGCCGTCCCCGAACCGGGTGACCCCGACCCGGTGCTGGTGACCGCATGGCTCGAAGGCACCGTCGACCCGCGCCTGATGCGTTCACCCGAGGTGGCGGTGGAGAACTTCGGCCGGGCGCTCGCGTCGCTGCACGAGGCGTCGAGACGGATCGACCTGGACGCGTGCCCGTTCGACGCCTCGCTCCGACACCGCCTGGCACAGGCCGCGACACGGGTCGAACGGGGTCTGGCCGACACCTCGGCCGCAAAGGATCCGTACAACCTGTACAGCCCGGCGGAACTGGCCGAACGCGTCGGGCGCATGGCCGACGCCACCGCCGAACCCGTGCCGGCCGACCGGGTGCTCCTGCACGGTGACCTGTGCGTGTCCAACATCGTGTTCGACCCGGCGTACTCCACGACGGTCGGCGCGATCGACTGGGGGTTCGCCGGCGTCGGCGACCGCCACCAGGACCTGGCGATCACCGCCCGGTCGTTGTCGCGGAACCTGTCCGGTGAGGTGCTGCCGGACTTCTTCGCCGCGTACGGCCTCGAACACCCGGACCTGTTGCGGATCGAAACCTACGTGACCCTCGAGGAACTGTTCTGAACGACGTGCCGGGACGTCTCGGCATCGTCGGACCGACTGCGTCCGGCAAATCCGCGCTGGCCCATGCCGTGGCCCGCACCCTGGGCGACGTCGAGATCGTCACCGTGGACTCCATGCAGGTCTACCGGGGCATGGACATCGGCACCGCCAAACCCACCGCCGCGACGCGGGCCGAAGTGGCGTACCACCTGCTCGACGTGGCCGATCCGGCCGATCCGTACACGTTGCGTGACTTCCAGGATGCCGCGCGTGCCGTGGTCGCCGACATCGAGGCCCGGGGGAAGCGGCCCCTGCTGGTGGGTGGAACCGGGCTGTACCTGCGTGCCGTGGTCGACGACCTGGAGATCCCCGGACGTTGGCCCGCGGTGCGTGCCGACCTGGAAGCCGACGACGACACGGGCGGCCTGTACCTGCGCCTCGGAGCGCTCGACCCGACGGCGGCGGCCCGGATCGAACCGGGGAACCGACGCCGGATCGTCCGGGCGCTCGAGGTGTGCATCGGATCGGGTCGACCGTTCTCGTCGTTCGGTGACGGACTCGGGTCGTACCCACCGACCGACTGGGACCTGATCGGCCTCCGGGTCGACCGCGACGTGTTGGCCGACCGCATCGCGGCCCGATACACCGCCCAGATGGACGAGGGGTTCCTCGACGAGGTCCGGACCTTGGCGGAAACGGTACGCCCTCCGGGCCGCACGGCCTCCCAGGCGCTCGGCTACCGGCAACTGCTCGCACATCTCCGGGGGACGGTGACACTGGATGAGGCCGTCGACACGGCGATCGCCGCCACCCGACGCTTCGCCCGGCGCCAACGTTCCTGGTTCGAACGGGACCCCCGAATCGTCTGGCTCGACGTGACCACCGGGTCGCAGCGCACCGCCGCGGCCGCACGCCTGGTCGGACGCTGGTCGACCGGGGCGGAACCCTGACCGACGTGTGGGGAAGCCCCGGGTGGTCGACGTGGTTGCAACCCGGGGTCGGCATGGGAGACTGGACGGCGTGACCGCCGACGCCCCCGATACGACCACCTCGGACCACCGGGGCGCATTCGGTGCGTTCGGCGGTGCCGCCGACGGCCTCATCGACCGGACCTTCCGGGAGCGGATCGTCCTTGTCGGCGTGCGTTTCCCCGACCGGAGCGACGCGGACGTCGAGGCGTCGCTCGACGAACTCGCCCTGTTGGTGGACACCGCCGGCGCCGACCCGGTCGCCCGGGTCACCCAACGCCGTGACCGGCCCGACCCGGCGACGTTCATCGGACGCGGCAAGGTCGCCGAACTGGTCGAGGTCGCGCACGCCACCGACTGCGACACGGTCGTGTTCGACGAGGAGCTCACCCCCGCCCAGCAACGCAACCTGGAGAAACGTCTGGGCCGGACCGCGATCGACCGGACCGCGGTGATCCTGGACATCTTCGCCCAGAACGCCACCACCCAGGAAGGGCGCGCCCAGGTGGAACTGGCGTCGCTGCGCTACCGGCTACCCCGGCTGCGGGGCAAGGGCAAGGGCCTGTCCCAACAGGGTGGCGGGATCGGAACGCGCATGGGTGGTGGCGAGACCAAACTCGAGGTCGACCGACGGCGCATCATCCGGCGCATCCACCACCTGGAACGGGAACTCGCCACGATCCAGGCCCACCGCGACACCCAACGAAAAGCGCGGACCGCTGGGCGGACCCCGCTGGTCGCGATCGTCGGCTACACCAACGCCGGCAAGTCGACGTTGCTGAACCGGCTCACCGACGCCGGGGTGCTCGTCGAGGACCGCCTTTTCGCGACGCTGGATGCCACCACCCGTCGGTTCGAACTGCCGGGCGGCCAGGCGATCCTGTGCACCGACACCGTCGGGTTCGTCCGGAAGCTGCCGCACCAGCTCGTCGAATCGTTCAAGTCGACCCTGGAGGTCGTCGTCGATGCCGACCTGCTGGTGCACGTCGTCGACATCTCCGCCGCCGACCCGGGCTCCCAGTACCGCGCCGTGCGCGAGGTCCTGACCGACATCGGCGCACGGGACGTCCCCGAACTGGTCGTGGCGAACAAATCCGACCTCGTCGACCTCGGAGAACGGGAACCGGCACTCGCCGGCCTGCCTGATCACGGAGCCGGCGTCGTGGTGGCCTCGGCGCGGACCGGTGCCGGTTTCGACGACCTGGTCGGACGCATCGGCGACGCCGTCAACCGTCATGCCGAAGTCGTTCAACTGTTCGTGCCCTACGCCGAGGCCGAGTCGCTGGCCGCCCTGCACCGGGAAGGTGAGGTGCTCACCACCGAGGCGACCGACACCGGGGTCGGGGTGACCGCACGACTCGGGGCCGAGGTGCTCCCGAGGTTCGCGTCCCTGGTGGTCGGCGAGTGACCGCTGCGGCGGGTTTCACACCTCCGCCGTACCCCTACGATCGCCTCGAACCGCTGCGCGCTTTGTCCGACACGCACCCCGGGGGCATCGTCGACTGAAGCATCGGCACACAGGGTGATCCTCCACCCGACGTCGCCGTCCGGGCGCTGGCCGACTCGACCCACCTCGCG
>CAZVFF010000248.1:0-3949 GCA_964626395.1 uncultured Iamiaceae bacterium
CGGCTCCGGTGGGGGTGTCGGGTCGGCCACCGGTGTCGACAGACCCACCAACACCCGGGAACCCGGGGTCGAGCCGAACAGTCCGAGCCGGTTCAGGAACGCGTCGGTGCCGGCCGGACGGTGCGCCGGATCCAGTTCCATCCCGTCGAGGATCGCCGCCGACACCAACGGCGGCACCTCGGGTCGCAACACGTGCGGTGCGGGAAGTTCACCACCGGCCTGGCGGTCGAACACGTTGGTCGGGGTGCGCCCGGTCAACAGTTTGTAGGCGGTCGCCGCGAGCCCGAACACATCACAGGACGGGCCCGCCGCAGTGCTGCCCGCGTACTGCTCGGGTGGGGCGTAGCCGGGCGTGACCGCACGGGTCAGCTTGCCCGACACGTCGTCGCCGAAACGGCGTGCCAGCCCGAAATCGATCAACACGATCCGCCGGGTGCCGTCGACCATGATGTTCGACGGGTTGATGTCACGGTGCAACAGGCCGGCGGCGTGCACCGCACCGAGCGCGCCCCCGGCACGTTGGACCACGTCGAGGACCTCGTCGACACCGAACGGCGCGCCACGTTCGACCAGCACCTGCCCGACCGAGGGACCCCCGATGAGTTCCATCACCAGATACGCGGTGCCGTTCGATTCGAACACCTCGAAGATCTGCACGATGCCCGGATGGTTGAACCGGGCCAGGCTGGTCGCTTCACGTTGGAACCGGTCCAACGCCTCGGCGAACGCGTCCCGGTCGTCGGGTACGACGCCGACGTCGTCGCCGTGGCGGAACGCGCCGGGCGGGAACAGTTCCTTGATCGCCACGTCACGCCCCAGGCGGGTGTCCCGTGCCCGGTAGGTGATCCCGAAACCGCCACGCCCGAGCAACGCGCCGATCCGGTAGCGCCCCTCCAGCAGCGCGCCCACCGCGAGCTCGTGGACGACCGGGGCCTCGGTCACCGCGGCGTACGCGTCGCCGGTCCTGCGACCGCACCAGCCGCACACCTCCCAGTCGGGTTCCACCCGTCCCCCGCACCGTGGGCACCGGTCCGACGGCACGTCCACCGGGTCGTCGCCGATCAGTTGACCCTCCGTTCCACGGTCGTCAACAGTGCTGGTGTTCGACCGCTTCGTCCTGCTCGGCACGGTCGGCGTCCAGCTTGTCGAGGGCGTCGGCGATCTCCTGCAGCTCCAGGGGTTCCGAGGCCAGGTCCACGACGGCCCACACGGTGAACGAGAACGGATACGCCGCGACGGGCAGGACCGTGGCGATCAGCACCCCGATGATCACGATCGGCACGAGCGGCGGTTCGACACCGGCGGCCTCGTAGATGACCACGGCGATCAGCAGTGAGAACAGCGACACCAGGGTGAGGATCAAGTTGAGGATGTACGCCCCGAAGAAGAAGTCGGGGCGGTGTTCCATCGTGTACCCGCAGCCCGGGCAGTGGTCGCGGCGCGACACCCACCGTCGGAACTGGCTCGCCGAACCGCACCGCGGGCAGCGCAACAACAACGCACGACCCAGCATGCGTCTGGTGGACGGAGGACGGGCGATGACGTCCTCGACGATCAGTTCGTCCCTTGTTCCAACGCTCACGACGGCTCCACGGGACGACGGACACCGGACCCGTCCCGTGGCCCGCACACTACCCAGTCGTGCATGTGCCTGCTTCACGGTCGTCCCGTACGGTCGTGTCGGCACCGACCTTCTCGGCGGCGTCGATGATCTCCGACACCCGCAGCGGATCGCTGTGCAGGTCGATCACGACCCACAGGGTGAACGCGAACGGGTAGAACAGCAACGGCAGCACCACGGCGATGAACACCCCCACGGTGATCACGAGGCCGAGCGGGAGCGGGCTCTCGGCGGCTTCGAAGATCACCATCGCGATCAGCAGACCGAACAGGGCCGCGAACGTCACGCACAGGTTCAACAGGAACGCGCCGTAGAACGAATCGTTCTCGCGGTCCAGGCTGTAGCCACAGCCGGGGCAGTGGTCGGCCCGCTTCAGCCACCAGCGGAACTGTCCGCCCGAGGCGCAACGCGGGCAGCGCAACACGGACGCACGTGCGACCATCCGCATCGTCGACGGGGGTGGACCGACGACGTCGGGGACGGTCAGGTCCCGTTGTTCGTCGGCGGCGGCTCGGTGGTGCACCCGTCCAGCTTCGCGACCCCGCCCCCGGACTGCAACATCGGCCCGGACCGATCGCGCCGACGCCGTCGGAGCGCCCCGACCGCCAGCACGGCACCCACACCCAGGATCCCGGCCGACACCAGCGCGATCGCGCCACCGGAGGAGCTGTCGTCGCCGGAGGAGCCGTCGGCACCGCCCGACACGACGGTCGCCGCCGACGTTCCCGTTGTCGACGGCGCGATCGAGGTGGTGGTCGACGTCGACGTGGTCGACGCGGCGGTCGACGGTGCCGTCGATGAAGTGGTCGTCGATGCGACGGTCACGGGGGCGGTGCTCGTCGGTGCAGCAGCGGTCGCCCCGTCACGGACCAGTCCGGCGACCCAGGCCGACATGTGCGCCGCACCCTGCGGGGTCAGGTGCAACCCGTCCGAGCCGGTGTCGGCGGCCGCGATCGTGGTGGCCCAGTCCCCCACGGTCGCGTTCGGCCGGGCACGGACCGCGTCACGGATGACCGTGTTCGCGTCCGCGTAGTAGGGCCGGGCCTCGGCGATCGTCAACCAGATCACCCGGTCGACCCCGCCGAGCGCGTCGAGGACCGCGGCGACCCGCGGGCCGAACACACCGGGCGAACCCCCGTCGTTGGCCCCCAACGAGACGACGACCACGTCGAAGTCGGTACCGTGCGCGGCGACCGCGTCGACGCCGGCCGCGGTGGACCGCGACACCGTCGCATCGAAGGTGACGTCCCATCCGGGCAGGTTCGCGGCGATCCCGTCGCCGGTGCCCAGGATGATGCTGTCACCGATCACCAGCACCCGGCCGGGTCCGGCGCCGTCACGCGCGCCGGCGGCCGGGGCCGAGACGACGACCGTCACGAGCACCGCTGCGACGAGCCGGGACACGAGTCGCATGCGGGGGCCGACGGGACGGGACACACCGACCATTCCAACACCCCGACCGACGGGAAGCGACCATAGGATCCCACGGCATGGGTCACGACCGGGACATCAGCGATGCCTTCGCCGCACAAGCCGGGTCGTTCGACACCGCCGCGATCGCCAACGCCGACCCCGTCCTGGACGAGATCATCCGACTCGCGGACCCCCGCCCCGGCCAGCACTGGCTGGAAGCCGCGTGCGGGCCGGGGATCATCACCCGCAGGTTGGCACCGCTCGTGGGCACCGTGGAGGGGATCGACCTGACCCCCGCGATGGTCGATCGGGCCCGTGCCGCCGCCGCCGATGCCGGGCTGGACAACGTCTCCTTCGCCGTCGGCGACGTCTGCGACCTGGACCGACCCGACGGTTCCTCCGACGGTGCGGTCACCCGGTTCTCGGTCCACCACCTGCCCGTACCCGGACTGATGTTCGCCGAACTCGCCCGGGTCGTGCGACGCGGCGGACGCATCGTCGTCGTCGACCACGTCGTCGACGACGACGTCGAAGCGGTCGTGTGGTCCCAGTCGATCGAACGGCTCCGCGATCCGTCGCACTGGTCGGGCCGCACCGTCGACGGGTTGCGCCGGCTCGCCGCGTCCACCGGACTGGATCTCGTCGAGGACCACACGACGCCGGTGGCGTTGGACTTCGCCGACTGGCTGGACCGTGGCGGTGCCGATGCCGCGGACCGGCGGCGCATCGCCGACCTGCTGGCCGAACGCCCCGGGGGGACCGACATGTTCGGCGTGGTCGACGGCCCCGGTGGCCCCACGTTACGCCTGCGGTTGTGGTTCGGGGTGTTCACCAGCCCCGGGATGTGAAATCCACCTGCAGTCCGCCGACCAGCGCGCGATAGTGGGGGCCATGAGCGAACTCGGACCACTGGAA
>CAZVFF010000249.1:0-2668 GCA_964626395.1 uncultured Iamiaceae bacterium
TCGGCACCCATGCGCCCGGCGGCGCCGAAGACCAGGACCCGGATCTCCTCGCTCATGGCGCCCGAGGGTACCGCTCGCGCCGTGACGCCGGCGCGACCACCCGGTCATCGTGTCCCCCCGGCGCTCGTCGAGTGATGATCGACGTACCATCCGGTCACACCGTCGCCTCGATGCCGAACGGCGAACCTGCTTCCGCACGATTCACTTGATACGTGATATGTGATATCTTCGCCACCGTGATCGCGTACGAGTTGCGGGAGCAGCGCCGGAAGGCGGGGCTGAGTCTCGCTGCAGTCGCCAGGGCGATCGGAACCGCGGCGACAAACGTGTCCGCCTACGAACGCGGGGCGAAAACGCCGAACGACACGACACTCACGCGTCTGCGGGCGGCGCTCGACGCCGGCGGGGACAGCCCGGTGTACCGATACGACCTCGTGACGGTTCCGGCCGCCGCGGCAGCGATCCGGGCCGGCCTCGAACAGGGGTGGTCGACCGGTGACCTGCTCCGCGTCGTCCGTGAGATGCGTGCGAACGCCGAGCATCTCCGTTCCGAAACCGACCGTGCACTCTTCTACGCCCAGCCATCGACGACCGGCGATCGCCGTTGGGACAGCCTGCTCGCCGCCACCACCGAGCTGGACGCACTCCGAGACGACCGGCCGGTCCCGGCATGGGCGCGGGGACACGAATTGCCGCACCTGTGGTTCATCGGCGACGTCACCGGGCTGCACGCAACTTCGTTCGCACGGTCACCGTCTTCGCTCGCCGCCCGGGGAATCGTCCTCGACCGCGCCGCGCTGGAATCGGTGTGAGCAACAGCGGCCCGCTACTGGACGCGGGCGCAATCCGTGGCTTGCTGGTCGAGCTCGGCGAACGGCTCGACCGCAAGGGTACCCGGGCACGGATCTTCCTGGTCGGTGGCGCAGCGATGGCGCTGGCAATCAACACGCGACGCTCGACGCGGGACCTCGACGGCGTGTTCGAACCGAAATCCACCATCTACGAAGAAGTCGGGAAGATGGCAGAAGAACACGGCTTGCCGCCCGACTGGCTCAACGACTCGGTGAAGGGTCTGCTCCCCGACAAGATGGATGCCCAGGTCGGTACCCGTTTCGACATGCCGGGCATTTCCGTGGAAATCGCGAGTCCCGAATACCTGTTCGCCATGAAAGCAAGAGCAGCCCGGGACGGAGTCGACACCGAAGACGTCGCGGTGCTCGCAGACCGCATCGGAATCAGGAATGCTGACGAAGCCATTGCGCTCGTCGAGCGGTACTACAGCCCCTACCACCTCAATCCCGCGACCCGGTACCTCCTCGAAGAGCTCTTCCAGGGTTGATCGACGACTTGGTTGGCCCGAGTCTGCGAGAATGACGACGACCCCGCGAAACGGGAGTGGCGATGATCGACCAACTCGAGATCCGACGTGAAGCAATCGGCGAGGTTTGCCGACGATACGGCGTCGCCTCGCTCTCCGTCTTCGGATCCGCAGTCGACGGCAGCTTCGATGACGAGCGCAGCGATCTCGATTTTCTGGTCACCTTCGATCCTGCGGCACGGATGAGCCGGTTCGAAGCTTTTGTCGGCCTCGAGGAAGCACTCGAGGACCTCTTCAACCGTCCTGTCGATCTGATTTCGACCGAATCGATCGAGAATCCCCATCTTGCACGAGTGGTCGACCGGACCCGCCACGAGCTCTATGCGGCGTGACGCCCGCATGTATCTCCGGGAGGCTCGCCACGCCTGCGAACGGCGCCAAGTGCGAACCTACTCATAGCAGTCATGATCCGACGTTCAATATCTCGAAATTCCGTTGGGACCCTTGCTCGAATATCCGGATGAGATCATCCGTATTCGCTTGCCAAACATACGAGTCGGTACCGTTCGTCGCTACTTGTTGTTCTCCAGCTTCACCAAGCAGAAGGGCGATTGGCCTGTTCCCGTCAGTACCACCGGTCATTTCTGCTCCCAAAAGTAGCGGGACCGGGCCCGAGACGATTTCGTCCGGCACGGTGTGGCCATCAGTGGACTTGATATCGAGAGGTCGCCAAGTACGTTGCGTCCACTTGTAGACGGCTACGCCAGTCAGCGCGTCTTTGAGCTTGTCGGAGCCGGAGTCAACTGGGGGCACACGGCCCGCGGGAGTCGAGGCGACGAAAGGAGCATTCTGCCCGCACCCGAATTCTGTTGTCACGCCGCCGAAATAGCCTGCCAGGTCTGGCAAGTCGATATTTTCAGCCTGACCGCTTGAAAGACTGATCCGTGTCAGCGTGAACGTGGCATCGTCGGCGCTCGGAACGGCAGCCTGGCCCGACGTGCGAACGAAGAGCCAGAGGTCAGTACTCGTTGCGCAAGCAGTTGGCCGCTGCAACGTGTCGATCACCGCGAATTCCGACCACTTCCGACTCGCATCATAACGGAGAATTTTCTCCATTTCGCGACCGGACTCGATCACCAGGAAGTCATCGCCCACTGGCAACATCTGACCGAGCACATCACCATCATCAAAGGGGATGTCCTCCGATTTCCATATTCCAGTCGCTGGATCCAAGTGAAGGAGCTTCTGTGGACCCTGGCACCCATCGCCTCCACTTGGATCTGGACAGGCGTACCCGGTGCCTACGAAGTTCTCGCCGTCGGAACTGAGGTCCACAATGGTGATTGGCGA
>CAZVFF010000249.1:2678-3947 GCA_964626395.1 uncultured Iamiaceae bacterium
ATCCATCGACCTCCGGACCGGGTATTTTCATGGAGCCGGCGTCGCCGAGATCCACCACGACGACTGACTCTGGTGCGTCGGTACCATCAGGCGGCGGGCCCACTCCAACCATCCATCTGTCATTTGCCGCGACGGCCAACGCCCCGAAACCCGCCGGAAGTCGGTTGACCCGGTCACCTGCATCCCCGCTCCCCACGACATCGGTTCCTCGGCCACAACCCGCGGCGACGAGGAGCGTGACGCAGATGCAGATTCTCAAACGGCGAATCACCGTGTCGGCCTCACCTCCGTCAGGGTATCCAATACCGCAGCGTCGCCGTGCGGCTGTGTTGCCTCAGGCGAAGAGGAGCTGGTCGAGACCGACGGTCAACCCAGGGCGCCTCACGATCATGCACGTAGCCGGACCCGGACCACCGTCAGGCGCACAAACACCGGTCAATGGCCATGCTCGACCAATGTAGATCCGTCGAGTTGGCCGGACCGAGCGAAACCGGAATCGTCACCGGGGCCCGAAAGCGGACGGGTCCGGCACCGTCGTGGTGCCGGACCCGTCCGGAACGCTCCCGGTTCATCCGCCGCCGTACGGCGGCGTCAGCGAGGCGTGACGCTCAGTCGCGTCGCCCGCCACGGCGACGACCGCCACCGCGCTTGGAACGACCCGAGGACGGCCCGAGGTCACCGAAGGACTCGGCGGCCTCTTCGTCGAACGCGTCGGAGAACGACACGGTCTCGACCTCGGTGTCCGATCCGCCACCGTTCGAGGATTCCGAACGGTCGTCGCGGTCGCGGCGGTCGTTGCGACGTCCCCGGCCACGGGAACCCCGGTCGTCGGATCCGCCGTCGTCGGAGCCACCACCCTTGCCCGCTTCGGGACCCGAGCCGTGGTCGTCGGAGGTCGGGATCAACGAGATCTTGCCCTGCGGGTCGATGTCGTCGACCCGGACCTCGACCTCGTCACCCAGGGTCAGCACGTCCTCGACCTTGTCGATGCGGCGCTTGCCCCCGATCTTGGAGATGTGGATCAGCCCGTCCCGGCCCGGGAGGATGTTGACGAACGCACCGAACTTGGTGATGTTCACCACACGCCCCTGGTAGGTGGCACCCACATCCGCGGTCGGCGGGTCGAGGATCAGGCGGACCTGACGCTCGGCCTCCTCCACGGCGGACTTGTCGGTCGCACCGATGGTCACCGTGCCGACCATGCCATCGTCGTCGACCGACACGTCCGCGCCGGTCTCCGCGGTGATGCCGTTGATGACCTTGCCCTTC
>CAZVFF010000250.1:0-3131 GCA_964626395.1 uncultured Iamiaceae bacterium
CTGCTGTGCATCCACGACGTGTTCGAGAACCCCGCCGAGGGGGGACGTCCACCGTTCGAGATCTACAACCGTGCACTGGATTCGGGTCTGTTCGTCGATGACCTCGCCGTCGGGTCGCTCAGGATCCTCGAGCGCGTTCGTCGGCCAGCACCGAGTTGAACACGACCGAGTGGACGAACAACCGGCTGAACAGCAACAGCCACGCCAGGATCGCGAACACCGTCCCGAGCGCGCCGTAGGTCGCCGACGAACTCGACACCAGCCGGGGCAGGATGATCGCCGCACCCAGCTTCAACGCGCCGAACCCGACGGCCGCGGCGACCGCGCCGGGCAACAGGGCCCGCAGACCGGGACGGACCGTGTCGAGGTACCAGAACGTCCAGGCGAACAGGGCGATGTCGACGCCGAAGTTCGCGAGCGCGACCAGCGGTGACGACCAGACCGGCAACCAGTTCAGGATCGCCGACAACAGGAACGAACCGGTGAACAACCCGGCGGCACCCAACAACCACGGGATCCCGATGATCCGGGCGCGGATCCCCCGGACCGCGGTCCCGTGGGGCAGGTTCACGGCGTAGCGGAGTGCCGCGACCAGACTCAACCCCGACCAGATCAGGCCGATCACCCCGACGACCGATCCGGTCACACCGGAGGCCCGGGCCCGTTCCAGGGTGTCCATCACCGTATCGGTCGACCGGCCCGTCAGACCGAGGAAGTCGATGACACGGTCCACCAGGTGCGAATCCGGCCCGGCGACCACCCCGGCCACCGAGACGATCAGCAACAGCAGCGGGAAGAGCGCGATGAACCCGACCAGGGTCAACGCGTTCGCCGCGTAGTTGCCGTTCAGCTCGGTGGTACGGGTGAAGACCGCGACCGTGATCCGGAGCCAGGCGTGCCCCTCGACGAACCGCCCGAGCGCGGATTCGGGCTTCACGTCGGCCCCGGGGGTCGGACCGGCTCAGACGTCGCGCAGCAGCGATTCGACCGCCGACAGGGTCGACTCGTCGAGTCCTTCACCATCGGCACCGGCTTCCCGGGCCTTGGCGAGCAGCGCATCCGCGTCCCGGTCCGGTGTCGCCCCGTCACCCCGTGGCGACGACGACAGACGATCCGCCAGGCCCGTGCGGGTCGATTCGGTGCCCAGACGCGGCGTTCGGCGCGGAGTAGCCATGGGATGCACCTTACCGTGGCGACGTCGGACGGTTCGCGGACGGCCCGGTCAGTCGTGGTCGATGCCGGCGCCGGTCCGTTCGTCGATGCTCACCGGCGGCAGGACCGCGTCGGCGTCCGCGAACAGCAACGACGCCCGGGTCGGCGTCGCCAACGCGTCCGCGGCGAGCACGACCGCGGCGGCGGTGTAGGTCGACTGTTCCCCGTCGGGGAAGTGCGTTCCGTCGGGGTGGACGGTGCCCGTCCAGTAACGACCGCCCTCGACCCGGTACTGCTGGGCCCATTCGAACAACTGCCGGCCCCGTTCCGGTTCGCCCATCGCCACGCACGCGATCGCGCACTCGCAGGTCTCCGCGACCGTGACCCAGGGTCGGTCCGACACGCACCGCACGCCGTGGCCGTCCATCACGAAGGTGTCCCAACGGGCCGAGATGCGTTCGATCGCGGCGTCGCCACGCACCGCTCCGGACAGCACGGGGTAGTACCAGTCCATCGCCCAACGGTGTTTCGGGGCGAACGCCTCGGGAACGTGGGCGACCACGTGACCCAGACGTGCCGCGGAGAGTTCCCAGTCGGGCCGTTCGTGGCCCAGCAGTTCGGCGATCGCCACGGCACACCGCAGCGAATGGTGGATGCTCGACGAGCCGGTCAACAACGCGAACGACCACGGCGTGCCGTCCGCGTGACGGGCCCAGATGATCTCCCCGCGGGGGGTCTGCAGGCCCAACACGAAGTCGATCGCACGTCGCACCATGTCCCAGCGGGCCTCGATCCAGTCGCGGTCCTCGAACAGCAGCCAGTGGTGCCAGACCCCGGCGGCGATGTACGCGCACACGTTCGCGTCGAGTTTGTCCTGTTCCACGCCGTCGGCGACGTAGTACTGGTGCCACGCCCCGTCGGGACGTTGGATCCGTTCCAACCAGTCGTACGCGGCTTCGGCTTCGGCCCGGAACCCGGCGATCGCGAGCGCGATCGCGGCCTCCACGTGGTTCCACGGGTCGCAGTGTCCACCGGGGAACCACGGGATCATGCCCGAATCGAGTTGCCAGTCGACGATCCCGGCTGCGGTCGCGGCGACCTGGACGTCGGTGATCACCCCGTCGATCGCCGGTACGGGTGGGGCGGTGGGGTCCTCGTCGAGGGCGGACGAGGCCGCACGGGGCCGTTCTGCGCGTTCAGACACGGGTCGCCTCCTGCTCCTGTCGGGCCGCACGTGGGGCCGCGACGTCGTTGCGGGGTTCCGTGTTCTCGGAACGGAACGGCTTTCGAGCGTACACGACCAGGCTCTTTCCCAACACCGGGTCGAGCAGCGTTTCGGTGGTGCGGGTCAACTGCGAGACGACCGGCGTGCCCGACAGGTCCCACACCAGCAGCTGGTGGTAGGCCCGCACCAGTGGGTTGTCGTCGTTGGTGGGCCCGACCGCGCACCGCAGCCACCAGTACGGCGAATGCAGGGCGTGTACCCGGTGGGATCCGCCCGGTTCGAGCCCCGCGGCACGCATGCGTTCGCGCAGGGTGGCCTCGTCGTAGATGCGGACGTGACCGCCTTCCACGAACGGCGCGTGGTACTCGTCGGACAACGCCCAGCAGATCTGTTCGGGCAGCCATGCCGGCACCGTGACCGCCATGACCCCGCCGGGGCGGAGCACCCGGGTGAGTTCGGCGAACGCCGCGGTGTCGTCGGGGACGTGTTCGAAGACCTCCGACGCGATGATCCGGTCGAAGCTGTCGTCGGCGAAGCCCAGGTTGCAGGCGTCGCCGTTCACGGCGACGCCGCTCGAATCGGTGGTGCCTTCGCCTTCCAGGTGCATCGCGGCCAGCAGGTCGACGACCTCGGGCAGTTCGTCGAAGGCGTAGTCCACCGCGACGACCTGCGCTCCGCGCCGGTACGCCTCGAACGCGTGACGACCCGCGCCGCAACCCAGGTCCAGCAACCGTTCCCCGGCGCGCAGGCCGAG